>JBAYVY010000053.1:0-13575 GCA_041674345.1 Phycisphaeraceae bacterium
AAGCCGCAAGCGGCGGAAACACGTTCGGTATGGAATGACCCATGACGAATCCACGAATGACCCCTGAATATCGAATGACGAATGTCGAATGTCGAATCACCCGCCTGCCGCTGTTTCGTCATTCGTCATTTGGACATTCGTCATTCATTCGTCATTCCGTTTCGACGGGGGCGATGAATCGCCCCCGCCGGGCCTTTCGGGGTTTCACGCTTGTGGAACTTTTGGTGGTGATTTCCATTATCGCGCTGTTGCTGGCGATTTTGCTGCCGGGCTTGAGCAAGGCCAAGGAAGCGGCCAGGTCCGTGCAATGTATGAGCGGCCAGCACCAGTCCATGCTCGCCATACGGATGTATTCCGATGATTACGGGGGGTGGGGCGTTCCGAATGACGGATGGCAACCGTTCGTATCCGGAGGCCCGCCGTCCGCCGCCGCACGTTATTGGGCCGATTTGTTGATGCTGGGCAACTATCTGCCCGACGTGATGATTCGTACGGGGTCGGATACCGGTGCGGGAGGAGTCCGTTGTGTGACTTCTTCGCAGGTGCCGGTGCGTAATGTGTTTTCCTGTCCCGACCTTCCCCCTCCCAGCGTAGCGTACAACATCAGTTCCATGACGCTTCAACCGGGTCAGGCGGCGGGCGCTACCTCGTACGGCATTCGCACCTCCCCTCTCTATAGCTCTCTGGGTGAGCAATGGACTACCCCCGGTGTCGGTATGGCATGGTTCCCACGCATGGCCACGCTGCGCAACGATCGGGTTTATATGGCGGATTCACTCAATGGCAAGTTTGTCAGTGGAACCAGCACCATCGCCATGCAGTGGGCGACCCTTCAAACGGTATTTCCGGCGGTCGATTGGAATGGCGTGGTGCATCGACGGCACAGCGACCAAACCAATGTCGCCTTTTCCGATGGTCACGTTAATTCACTCAGCGAACAGGCCCTTGATGCCACGGTTCCCGAAAACATCCACGATGTCTATTCGGTACCGCTGAATCCCTGAAAATGCTCATTCCCGAAAAATATCTTTCAAGGCAATCATCGTTTGGAGTACAACGACCATGTTTCATCGTCTGCTCGGTTTGACAATCGTGATTCTTGCCTGCTCGATGGCTCCTGTCAGCGCGTCGGCCGATGAATCCGTAGCCGCCTTGGATTTCAGTCAGGGTTTTGGTACATGGAAGAACGAGGGCGCGGAACTGGCTCAATCCCCGGACGGCCAGCGCTACGCCCACATGGAGCAGACGGGTGACAGCATGCTCCGTCTCCATTCGCCGCCCATCAACGTGGCGGGACAGAAGTTCGTCGAGATTCGTTTTCAATACCGGACTTCCGTGACTCATTCCGCACCGCATGTAGGGACGTGGGCGTACATCGCCTTTTACGAACGTGGCAAAATCGTGGGGAGTGAGGCGATCATCTGTCCGCCCGCCGCGTCGTGGATGAAGCAGGTGCGGCGGTTTGCGATCCCCGCAAGCGCCGACCGGCTGCAGGCGCAGTTCCGCCTGCAGCATGCCAAAGGCACAGCGGATTGGGGGGATATCAGTATCCGCTTTGTAAACTCGCCTGAGGTTGCGGCAACAGATGACGAACAGGCGGAGACCGCCTCCCTGCGCGAAGTTACCCGCTTTGAACTGAAAGATACTCCATCCGGCTGGGTCATGGACAACGGGCGCGTTCAGCTATCAGATGCCAACGCCCAGAGCGCTGATGACAAGTACCCCATTCACAGCTTTATCCTGCCCGATGAATATTGCGAAAATGAGCAATATGTCTATGAAGCGGCGATTGAGTTCACCGCCGACTGGAACAGCATCGCCGGCAACATCGACGAGATGCAGCCCAATGGCCTATTCCAGCTTGGCCGCAATTTCCAGGGCGTTAAGCCCAATTCCGCCGGCGCGACCATCTGGACGAACGCCTACCTTGCCCGGATCACTTCTTCCACTATGTCCGCAAAAGCCGACACCCGGCAGTTGATCAAAGTCGAGCAGGGCAAGACGTACACGGCGAAAGTCCGCTTTAGCGCGGACGGAATCACGTCTTATTGGAACGGGCGTCGAATCAGCTTCTCGCATGCGACCATGCCTCAGAAGTTCCTCTGGCCGAAGAACAAGCCGTTCTTCGTCGGCGGGGAAGATATTGGGACAGCACCACTACAGGGGGCGATCAAGTCGTTCACTTTGCGCGTGCTGACACCCAAAGTGCAGGTGGGCTGGGTGGGAGGAAGGGGCTGGGGTTATCTCATCGGCGATGTGCCGCACGTCGCCGGATTGCAGTTTCCGGAGGGAAACGGCCTGGTTTGCGCCAGCACGTTTTCCATAACGGACATGGGTGGAAAGGTCGTTGCCGAAGGGCTGAGCCCGACAAGCCGGACCGCCGCGATCCACACCCTGTCGCTGCCGGTGCTGCCTAATGGCTGGTATCTGTTGCGGGCGCAAGTGAAAATGGGCGATGCGACAGCGGAGACCTCCAGCCCATTTGTCTGCCTTCCGTCGGCACCGTTGCGTGAGCCGGTCGCTCAATCTCCCTTCGGCATTACCGAAGAGATCAATTTTATCCGTATAGGGAAGTACGATCCCGACCTGACTGAGGCGTTGTTCTCCCGAGCCGCGTTGATGGGGGTACGCTGGTATCGTGTATGGTTGCGCTGGGATGACGTTCAAACCGCCAAGGGCGAATACAACTGGGCGGGCTTGGACGACGTGGTGAACACCGCGGCCAGGCATGGGATTGAGCTATATGTTTGTCTGCTGGGTGGAGGGCATGCGTGGCAGTCGGGATCGCGCAAGGCACCCTGGCAGATGATGGGCACGGCGTATTACAAGCCGGCCGACATGGAGGCGTGGGCAGACTACCTTACGGCTCTGGCGACGCGTTACCGTGGCCGCGTGAAACACTACCAGATATGGAATGAGGCCGACGCGAGTACTGGTTTTTTTCCCTTTGATACCGCGCAGTACGTCGAGTTGCTCGAGATCAGCGCCAAGACGCTCCGCGCCGTGGATTCCTCAAATGTCATTGGCCTCAGCGGGTTCTGCGGGGCCTTCGTTCCTCATCGTCTGAACAGGACCGCGCACGACGACGATGACAAGGCCTGGGGGCTTGCGGAATTCTATGGGTGTCAGCCGCAATCGTCCTATGACATACTTGATTATCACTTCTACAGTCTCAACGAACCAGGGCAAAGCTGGGACAATAGGGTGCGGGACGTTCGCCAGGTGCGTGCCTATGCGGATAGCCACGGTGATGCGGGAAAACCGATCTGGAACAGCGAAACCAGTTTCCTTACCGGTGAGGCCGGCAAGGAGGGCGCCTGGAAAAATGTGCAGTTGTTGAGCGAGGCGCAACAGGCGGCTCGTCTGGTGCAGTGGTATGCGCAGTCGCTGGCCGTGGGAATCCAGCGGAATTTCTGGTTTCGCATGCGCGGCGAATTCGGCGTTACCGACGGCGGCTTCGATCCCAAGCCGGCGTTTGCCGCCCATGCCGTCCTGGTGCAGCGCCTGCACGGTCTGCGATATGTCGCCGCCGCCGACCTGGGTGCCAATCTCCGCGCGTATAGCTTCAGCGGCGAAGGCCGCTTTCTCACTATCTTATGGGCCACCGGCGGCAAGGAACTGGTCAGCATTGAAGCAAAGGACACCGCTGGGACGTGGCGTGCGATGGACATGATGGGGAATGCGCTGAAGCCCGGCGATACGGGAATTCAGGGCATTCTTGTCGGCGAGGATCCAATCTACCTGGAGTCGAGCGGACCTCTGCGGATCGCGTCAGTCTTGGAAGCCAAGGTCGTGGGAACGCCCGTCATCGGGCGGCCGGTAACGATTCAGTTCACAGTGCGCAATCCCGCGGCCGTTGATACGGTGTGTTCGGTGGTTGCGGCGGTCGGGAGGGGAAACACTTTGCGGACGTCGTTCACGATTCCCGCCAAGTCCATCCAAGAGCAGCAATTGCTCGTTCCCGAAGGCAGCGGGATATTGCGCCTGGATGCTGCGCTGAACGGGGGGATCACGCAGAACGTACTGATTGAGCGGAGCATTAGTTCACGTCTGTCCGTTGAGCTGGCCGAAGGGCGGAAGGCTTCGACCGCCATGAATAAGGCCGAGCAAATCAAGATTGGTGCGGAGACGCTCGATCCGCAGGGCAGGAAACTGACCGAAGGGCGATGGGGCGGCGTCAACGACCTGAGCGCCGCAATCACGCTGGAGCGCAGTGGCCGAACGGTGCGTTTCGCCGTCGATGTTCGTGACGATCATGTTGTACCCGCCGCCAAGGATGCGGGGACATATGACGGTGATGCCGTCGAGGTGTTTCTGGACCTGCGTGAGCAAGCCGGAAACGATCCGGCGTCGGTGTTCCAGATCGTCTGTGGGCCCGACGGTCGGGTGGACGCCGTCGGTAAACGGATGCCGCCGGGCTTTTCGAGTCGAGCAACACGCATCGCGATTGGCTACCGGGTTGAGGGTCAGTTTGATCTGCCCGCGGCACTGGCCGAGTCATTCGGTTTCGATGTTGCGGTCGATGATGCGGACGTTCCGGGCGGTCGGAAAGTGCAAATGGTCTGGGCGGGTACGAACGAAAACTACCGCAATCCCGATCTGCTGGCAATGGTGTTGCTGCGCCCCTGAACCCGCCCGCGCGACCATTTGAGGACTGTGCAAAAAGCGGGAATGCCCCCGCGATGGCACCTGTGATCCGCGACATGAAGCAAGACTTAGTGGAAAGGTGTGAAATAGTGGGAAATAGTGATATACCCCCTGCGGCGGATCGCTTGGCGGCGATTCGCCACTTTGATCGCAAACCGAATCGCAACCGCGCTTCGGTTGAAGATATCCGGGGGGGACAGGAGCTTGCACGATGGTGACATTCAATGTTGCATGCTCTCGGAAACAACCCGCACATCGCGCTTTCACGCTTGTGGAACTTTTGGTGGTGATTTCCATTATCGCGCTGTTGCTGGCGATTTTGCTGCCGGGCCTGAGCAAAGCCAAGGAAGCGGCCCGCACGGTGGTTTGCCTGTCCAACCAGCGTCAGACGGGCTTGGCCATGCGACTGTACGCCAACGACTGGGACGATTTCGCCCTGTCGCCGCAACCCTGGATTAGCGCTACGGTGCATGCCCGGAACGAACGTTACTGGCCGGACACGCTGATGCGGTTCAATTATCTGCCTGATCTGACGCTGTCTCAGAACGGAAGCTACACGGGATCGGGTCTGGTGTATGGGACGGCTGTGAAGGAAAAAAATCCGTTCAGTTGCCCCGCGCTGCCACCTCCTCCAATGCACAAGATCAGCGGGAAGCAATTCCCGATGAGCGGCACACGCGCCAGCAGCACCCTGTGCTACGGGATGCGTGAAATCTACCTCGACACCACATGGAACGCCGAGAAAAGCTATCCCGGCGAACAATACGACAATACCTATCGCCTGCCCAAGCTATCGACCCTCAGTAACCGCGGCCCCTTCATGGCCGACACCGCGTCAATTTACACCGGGGAGGAGCAACGACAGGATGTATGGCTCTTCCTGAATCTGGCCCCCTGGCCCGGCAGTGAATATGTGGGCAGCATTGATCGGCGGCATTTGGACGCCGCCAATTTTTGGTTCCCCGACGGCAGCGCCAAGAGCATGGGATTGTCGGAGATTCAATCCCTGCCCAATACTCAAGACTCGCCGAATCTTACGCCCTATTCCATCCCCTGAGCCGCGGTGCCGGGACGATCACGGATCGTTGGGGCTTGGGAATCATGCGTTATCGCGGCTGTTGGTGTAAAGGAGTTGACTGATGCGAAGCCGATGGGCGATGGTAGTCCTGGTGTTGTTTTGCGCGACGCTGAGGGCGGAGCAATTCGACGTGGATTTCACTCGGGAAGGCGCGGCGGCTTTGCGGGATCAGGCCGGCGGAATCGAGATGCGCACCAGCGTCAAGTCACCGCGGCAACAATTGGTGACTTCGCAGGCGGGCCGGGTCTGGCGATTCGATGAGAATCAACGGGTGTCGTTTCCAACCAAGACGGCGTTCAAACCGCCGATGACCATTCAAATATGGTTTCGTCCCCTGGCGCAGCCGCTGGGGCGGATGTCCGGCTTGCTTCAGCAATTTTCATATGCCAACAGCGGGCTGCGCATCTCCTACCTGCGCGAGTCGAATCTCGTCAGATTCGACTGGGAGACCGACGGCAAGGAATCATTCATCGAGACAAAAACGCCGCTCTCGGTAGGCCTCTGGCACCACCTGGCGATCACGCTCGATACCGACAACCAATTGAAAATCCATGTGGATGGGAAGTTGGATGTCACCCAGACACTGGACACGCCGTTCGTGCCCAGCAGCGTGACCGCGGTGACACTGGGAACCTACAGCGGTCAGTTCGGCGACTTCGTCGGCCTGATGCGGGGTGTGAAAATCAGCGACGCTGTCCTCGGCGATTTCGCTCAGATTCCCGCCCAATTACAACAGTGGAACGCGACGATCAGCGGACAGGAACAACCGGCGGCGGCAATTCCCGCTCCCGCCACGGAGGCCGATTCCAGGACTCTTTTCGATGGCGCGTTGTTGTCGGTCGGTTTTGAAGGCGATTTGTCGGCGATGGCAAACGGTCAGCGTGTTGAGCCGACCGACATTCAACCGATCGAGATCACCAACTTCGGCAAGTTCACGGCAGGCGTGCGAAACAAGGCGTTCAATCTGAATGCGTTTCGCGTCGTCCGCTACCCCGTGCCGCAGGGATTTCCCTCCGAACAGGGAGGCACGATCAGCGTTTGGGTGCGCCCGGGGGATTGGTTTTCGCCCAGAGGTTTGGAGGCGATGAAGAAAGCCGACTGGATGCGCCGCAAGGTGATTTTTCACGCCGACGGTGCCGCCGGAGGTCGTCCGCAGTGGTCGGTGGGGTTGGAGGTGATCGGCCCGTTGGAACAGCAGAGGGTCCGCTGGAACGCCCAGCTTGGCGGACAAGTCGAACTGTTCCACAAGGCCCGGCTGGACCAGCAGTGGTATCTGCTGACCATCGTTTGGTCGCCCGATACCATCGACCCCAATCGCGTTCGCGCCGAATTTTTCATCAACGGCCGGCAGGTGGATGAAGCGCTCGGCGCGAAGATGCCGCTGAATGCCATCGGAGAGCATCTAAATATCGGTTCTACCAATGCCGGGTGGGCGTATTCCGGGGAAATCGACGAACTGAACATCCTCAACCATCCGCTGACCGCGGAGCAGATTCTCGCCTACTACCGCACGATGGTACCAACCATCACTGCGCGATGAGCCAACCTGATTCCCCCAGTTTTCAGAATTTCCAAGGAGTTTGCAGCGATGACGAGCCAGCCCATCTCCGGGTCACGCGTATTGTTCACCCTTTGCATCGGTATTTTGTCGAGCGCGCTCCTCGCCGCGGAGCCGGCGGCGCGGGATGTGCCGCTTTCAGTAACGGTGGATCATACGCGTGTGATTGTGAATCTCGCCGGCCAATGGCAGGGGCGCACGATCGCGGGCCTGGAATTGAACTATCCAACTTCCGGAGCGAATTCCGGAGACGGAGATCAATGGAAAGCGATTCACATCCCGCAGACAAAACCGATCGCTGATGATAGATCCCTCTTGATCGAAAGTTCGCACTACGTCACCTCCCTCCCGGATTTGCTCAGTGCCGACGGAAAATCCGTGGCGGCCAAGTGGCTGAAAAAATCCGCGGCATGGTTTCGGCGCGATTTCAAAGTGGATGCCGCGTGGCTGGCCGATCATCGCGCCATGCTCCGCCTCGACGGCGCGGGCTTCCGGCACAAAGTCTGGCTCAACGGCAAGGTCGTCGGCGAATCCCTGATCGGTCTGGTGCCCGCCGAATACGACGTGACCTCGTTGCTTCGCGCCGACAGCGACAACGAACTGGTGATCGCCGTCGGTAATGTCGCCACCCTGGTGGATGTGGCGAACAAGACGCTGCTCGCCCCCGCGTCCGGCACGGTGGCTGGCATCTGGGGTGATGTCAAAATCCATTTCGTGCCCCGCGTCCATATCACCGATGTCTTCATCACCACCAGCGTCACCGACAAGCGACTGACCGCGCAGGTCACGCTGAATAACACCACCCCGCATCCAGCCGCCCTGCGCGTCGGCGGACTGGTCATCGACGACGCCGGCCGGGCGCTGACCAACCTCGACGACCAAACCGTCACCGTTCCCGCCGGTCGGCAGACCGTCGTGAAACTTGTCAAATCGTGGATCGCGCCGACGCTCTGGTCGCCCAGTTCGCCGGTGTTGTACCATTTAACCGTCACCGCAACTGACGGTGACAATGTGATCGACCAGCAACGCGAACGCTTCGGTTTTCGTCAATTTGAAATCCGGGGCAGGGAGTTCTACCTCAACGGCACACGTATTACGCTGCTGCGCGACAGCAAGTGGGAAATGTTGGGCGCTGATCCCGTGCGCGCGTTCAATGTGGCTCTTCACGATAACGGCCATCCATACAACTGCTGGCGACTGCACATCGGCTTCGACAGTCAGGCGATGCTGGACGCCGCGGACCAGATCGGCCTGCTAACCATTCCAGAATCGTCGTGGCACAATATCGGCGGAAGGTTCAACCTGGAAAAACCCGAACTCTGGCTCCCGCAGATCGAAGCGTACACGCGGGGCCTGATCCGCCAGAATCGCAATCGCCCCTCGGTCATCATGTGGAGTTTGACCAACGAGTCGATGTGGAACCACACTGACAATTTCCGTATGAACATCGTGCAGAAGGTGCTGGACGCCGCCAGGCAAGCCGATTCGACACGCCCCTTCAACGTCGATGGCGACAACTCGTGGGACGGACGCACCAAAATCATCAACATCCACTATCCCGAAGGCGAGATGCAGACGGAACTGTCGCGCCGGTATCTCAACGCCGGGCTGCTGTATCCCAACATGTTCCACTGGCTGGATGACAAGGGCATGAACCATTCCTGGCGGGCGGATTTCCAGTGGGATCGCCCGCTGATCATCGGCGAATACTGGAATATCGACGATGCCGATTTTTTGCCTCTGTCGAGTTTCTACGGCGAATTGACTTTCGACTGGGAGCGCAGACGGTTTGGTGATTTCGTCGACCGCGACGGCCAGCCCGAAGATCCCGCCATGTGGGCGCTGAAGGGCATGACCGATGTGTATCGGCTGAAAGGCGTGGCGGGCCTGAACCCATGGTACGGCGACCGAGAACAGGCCATGCCGCCTGTCGCGGTGCGTCCACTGGACTTCCATCCCAACTTCTTCGGCGGGCAACGGTCCATTCGACCTGTGGTCATTTTCAATCAGACCTCTGAACGCTATGTGTACATGCAGTTGCAATGTCGGCTGATGGTCGGCGAGCAGACCGTTTGGTCCGGCAAGGTCGTCAGCGATGTCGCGCCTGGCGAAACCAAAACCTTCGATATCCCGATGGATTTGCCCGCCGTGCAATCGCCCACGCCGGCGCGGCTGGTCATACGCTTGATCCATGAAGGCAATAAGCGATGGCCGGAGCTGTCACGTTATGAACAAACCATCTATCTTTGGCCCCAACCTTCGGCTGGCAATCTGGACACGACCGGGCTGGTGGTTGTTCAGCACGATGCGAGCGTGACTGAGGCGCTTAAAAAAATCGGCCTTAACATCGCGGCGAAAGATCAGTTGGCCATTGATGATTTGAAAGGTGCCCGCACCGTTCTGCTGGGGCCGGGCGTTGACACCAAAGGCATACAATCCGCATTGATCGACTTCATTAAAACCGGCGGGCGCGTGATCCAGTTACAGTTCACGCCCGACCAGGCGCTGACCGTCGCAGCGCCGTCGCCCGACCCACTGCATGCCGCGACACGCGCCTGGCGTCTGGCATATGACCATCCGATTTTTGAAGGTTTGCAGGACGGCATGTTCAGCTTCTGGCAACCGGACAACCTCGTCGCCACCGGCACGCTGCGTAAGCAGGTCGGCTCGCCGGCGAAATATCTGCTGGAAAGCGGCGGACGATTCGGCATGCAATGGTCGCCCTGGGTCGAAATGCCGATGGGCAAGGGCGATCTGCTGCTGTGTCAGATGCCGCTGATCGACCGCGTGGGTGTGGAACCGGCCGCCGCAGCGATGCTGGCCCGCATGATCCGCTATGCGCAGCAATTCACGCCCTCGCCAACGCATCCGTTGACGGTGTTGGCCGCGCCCGAGCAGCCGCTACTAAAAACGCTGACGTCCGCGAATGTCGTAACGACCATGCAACTGAACGACGGCGCAGGCCCGGTGCTGGTTCACGCCAGCGCCAAACTGACCGATTCGCAAATCGCGCAATTGAAACAACGGCTGACGGACGGCGGAACCGTCTGGCTGGTCGGCTTTGATCCCAAAACCGTGGATCACATTGCGCCGCTGTTGCCATTCAAGCCGATGTTAGTCCCGTTCGATGCGAAAAAAACACAGGGGGCCGTGATCCGTTCCAGCGATCCACTGATCCAGAACATCAGCGCGCAGGAACTGGCGTGGTATCACTACGATTTCGTGCGAGACGACTTCTTCACCGGGTGCAAACCCACCGCGGAACTCGGCCGGTGGATGCTTCAGCCGCCCACATTGCAAGCGGCTCAAAAGTTGATCGAGCCGGGCCTGCTGGTGAAAGTGCCCGTCGGCCGAGGAACGATTCTGTTCGATACGCTCCAATGGCCCGACGCCGCCGCCACTGAACACGACAAGGTCACGCAATTGGTCGGCTCACTGGCGATGAACATGGGCGCGACCATCAATCCAAACAGGGATGCCGAATATTACACTTATTTCCCGGTGGATATTTCCAAACAGGCGAACATGGGGTTCTTCGATCCGACGCCCAATGACGGCAAGGGGGGCTGGACCGATCAAGGCCGTAATGACATGCGATTTTTCCTCATCAATCATGTCGCCAAGCAAGGCGGCTTGGAAGGCGGCGCGGACATCGCCGTCGAATCCATGCCCGAACAAGTCATGTTCCTCGGCCACACCTTCAAGATGATCGACCCGAAGAAAAACGACGGCAAGGCCGTCATCAGCTTGCGAGGCGGCGAACATGGGGCGCTGCTGCCGTCGAAGGCCGAGGGGATTCCGGTCAACCGTCGCGCCGATCGCTTGTGGTTCGTGCAGGCCGCCGGTTGGCTGGGGCCGGTCGGCCAGCAAGTGGCCCAATATGTCATCCACTACGCCGACGGAACAAACGCCGAATTCCCCGTGCGATGTGGCCATGAAGTCGGCAACTGGTGGAACCCCTCGCCCCAGGCCCATGCTCAGGTCGCGTGGACCGGCCACAATCTCGAACACTCGCCGGTCGGCATGTATCTGACCACCTGCGTCAATCCACATCCCGACAAAGTTATTCTCAGCATCGACGTGATCGGCAATCTGAGTTCCGCGCAGTTCGTCGTCGTGGCGATCACCGCGGGTGTTGAAAAACAGCAATGAGTACGACCCGTCAAGCAACAGACCTTGTGAAACAAGGCGGTCGCGGCAGCGGCCCCTCTGGAGCATTATTCATGTCATCTAATCGTCTGACCGGTCAACGTGCCTGGTTCGCCGACGCGCGATTCGGTGTGTTCGTCCACTTCGGCCTGTACACTCTGCTGGGCGAAAATGAAAACACCTGTCGCAAGGAACGCACGCCGCTGGAATACGAGCAGCAGCTCATGCCCCTGTTCAACCCGCAGCGATTCAACGCCGACCAGTGGGTCCGACTCATCCAGGACGCCGGTGCAACCTACATCGTCCTGACCACCAAACACTGCGAGGGCTTCTGCCTCTGGGACACCGATCACACCCGATTCAAAATCACCAACACTCCGTTCAGGCGAGACCTCGTCCGGGAAATCGCCGATGCCGCACATAAGCACGGCCTACGCCTCGGCCTTTACTTCGCATCCGACAACTGGCACTACCAGGAACCCGGTGAAGGAACCGCCGAAGCACGTACCTACCCGACCTACGTGGAAGCTCAGTTGCGGGAACTGCTCACACGCTACGGCCAGGTCGATGAACTGTGGTTCGACGGCAAGGACGCCCGCCTCACCGTCGATATCGTCCGCAACCTTATCAACATGATCCACACGCTCCAGCCCACCGCGGTGGTCAACAATCGCGCGGTGAACATGTCGAAACACAGCACCTGCCTGCTCGGCGATTTCGCCACGCCCGAACGCATGATCCCCGAATCCCTCAGCCCCGGCGCGCCCTTCATCGAATGCTGCGATGCGATGGGCGTGTATAGCTGGGGTTATTACAAGGGGGAACATTTCTGGTCGGTGCCCGAAATGATTCGCCGCCTCAGCCGCGTCGCCTGCATGGGCGGCAATTACCTGCTGAACATCGAGCCGCAACCCGACGGCGAAATCCGCCCCGAATGCGTTGATCGTCTGCGTCTCATGGGGCGGTGGATCGCCGCGCATCGTCAGGCATTGTTCGACGTGACGCCCAGCCCGCTGATTCCCCTCGATTCCGGTGTCGATCAATTGCCGAAGGTGGTTGACCAATTGCCCGCCGTGGGCATGAGTTGCGCCCGTGATTCCACCGTCTATTTCCACCTGCACCATTGGCCCGACAGCGACGAAGTGTTCGTCAAACATGTGCGGGGCAAACCCATCGCGGCGAAATTGCTCGGTTCGGATGCGGCCCTTCACGCCAACTTGGCGGAAGACGGCCTGCACATCACCGGTTTGCCCCCGGAACCGCCGACCACCAGTGTCGCCATCATCCAGGTTGATTTCGCCGAACCCCCCGCCGTCGATCAACTGGCCATCGAAAAAGCCCGCCGCATCGTTACCCGCGTTCCGCCCGGTGAAACGGTCAATCTGTTGCCGGAGGCATCGACACGGTACGGAACCAACGGCATCAACTGGCCGCGAATCAATCGTTTCGCCAACGGCAACATGGCCGTCGGATATATGGCGTACTTGGAGTGCGCGGTGCAATGGCATCTGGATGTTGCGCAACCCGGCCGGTACCAAGTGTTCGCTGACCTGGGTACCTGCTCCTTGCAAAAAGACGCTGTATTCACCATGACCATCGCGGGCCAGACCCTCACCGCCAAAACCGTTGAAAACGGCTGGTACGACCAATGCCAACGCATGAACATTGGAACTGTGAAATTGCCGATCGGCCCCGCCGTTCTCGATTTGAAAATCCAGGAAATGCCCCGCGCCTTCTCCGATATCCACCGCATCGTCCTGCAACCGTTAAGTTAATCGCGCTCCAAGCGGTCTCGCGCCCGATTCCCGTAGAGCGAGAATAATGCTCTTTCAAGTCACAGTGAGCAAGAAAGCGGGACAGTCCTAATGGACAAGAGTTTCACCACAGAGGGCCACAGAGAACCACAGAGAAGAAATCAGAGCCGAAAATCTCTTTTCATTTTTCTCTGTGGTTCTCTGTGGCCCTCTGGGCAAGAAAGCGGGACAGGTACGGTTTTACTTGGGTCTGCAAATCCGGTTTCTCACCACCCGTTCCATCCACGCCGCCTCCCCCATTGCCCGCCCGCGATTCACACATTCCCGCAAAACCGTACCTGTCCCGCTTTCTTTTTCAGTCTGTATCGATTCCAGTTTCGCTACAACTA
>JBAYVY010000054.1:0-13515 GCA_041674345.1 Phycisphaeraceae bacterium
CGTGTCGTCCGTGCCGCCATGATGGAACCTCCTTGCTCGTTGGCTGCCGTCGGATCGCCGTCCGGGGCGACCCACCACTACATCTTGTCGGCTATCCCCCCGCGAAAACTGTCATGCACCCGTGCGAACCCCCGGAACCTCCGAACCCGACCCCGGAAGACCGCGTCTGATAAAATCGCACCGGACCCCCGAACCCATAGCCCCGCCTCCGGTGGTTTCCGCGACATCACCAATTTCACCACCGCTCGCCGCGACGTCGCCAGCCGATCGTCGCACACACGGTCACGGCGAGCATCGACATCGGGGCCGGTTCGGGAATGACGCCGATCGTGAAGTCATCCGAACCGAAGACGAAGTTGCCGCCTCCGAGTACGCCCTCCTCGTTCACTTCCAACGTACCGGTGACAATGATGGAGGTGAAACCGGCGGGATCAACGATGCCGACGAAGGCATGACCGCCGACCGAAGGAGCGTCGCCGGGATACATCGCCCCGTAGCCCGGCAGAACGTAGCCGGGATCGTCCGCGGTGGTGCGATCTTCAAAGAGGAAGCCGACCGACTGGTAGTCGGGGTTGGTGTCGAACCAGCCGCCGACGGCATAGATGGGTATCGCCGAGGAAATGCGGAAGACGGTCGGATACGGATCGCCGCGATGGTCTTCAAACAGGCCCCACAAGCCGGACCTCGCCCAGTTGTAGTTGGTCGTCATACCGTGCGAGTGGGTGGCGTAAGCGCCGCCCCAGATGTCCTTGGCGGCCGCGGTCCACGTGATGCTCTGACTGACGACGCTGTACGGGGAATTGTGATCGTTGATGCCCGGCGAACGCGCGCCATCCCACGCGTGAGGACTCGAATCCCTCGCTCAGCGTCGCCAGGCCCAGTTCGGTCAGCCGGCCGAGATATTCGGCTTCGATCTTGTAGCGTTCGACCGCCGCGTCGGCCGACACGCCGGCGAGAATCAACGTCAACATCCACGCTCATAGCGGGCCCGTTCGCATTTGTGATTTCATAAGCCGACTCCCGGTGCGTAATGTAGCGGATGAAAAAGCGGAGCGCCACTTTATTTTGCGTTAATTTACGATGTGAATGACGTGTGGCGGGTACATGGCGTTGCGTCAAAAACGGGCGCGAATGCGGTATGAAAATCGAACCTTTTGCGACATACCCGGATTCTTCGTTTTTACCGCGTTTTTCGAAACGGATAATTAGCAGTGGTTCTGGATGCCGCGACCTGTCAACCCGAGCTCGGGATAAGCGAAGACCTCCGCCCCAAAACACCCCCGCCGACCGGCGTTTGGGCCGGGCGGTCGATGACTTTGTTTTCGTCGAAAACCAAATCATCACCAAAGCAATATTGTTCGGCGAATATAGCTTGTTTGCCGTCGCGATCATTTGCATCGACGGCGACCGATGCTCAGTGTTACGCCGAGCATCAGCGCGGTCAGCGTTGCGGTTCCGGCACGGGCAGGGGGAAGGGCAGGCCGGAACTGGTGTTGATCGTGAGGCCATCGAGCGGATTGCCATTGCCATCAAGCACCGACGCGGTGGTGAGAATGGCGGTGTGGAGGAAATCGGCGGAGGCGGTGTCGCTGGACACCAGCGGAAGCGGTGCGGGGGAACGTCAACGCGATGGCGCATACATACAAGCACGATGCAAAACGTGAAGTCTTGATGGCTCTCACTCCTCTACTTGTTTTGAATGACCAGATCTAATTTTGAGGCGACACGGTGAAGCATGGCCGAGTCGGAGGCGAAATCAATTTTGTCGCATGGCGGCATCCCGATGAGTAGCGCGGACCGGGGGAACGGGGGCTGACGCCCGGAAGCCCGCCGCTGAACGGGGAAGACGCCGTTGTTAGTTTTTGGGACGGTAGCGCAGAATGCGTAATGCGTTGAGGACGACGACGACGGTCGATCCTTCGTGCAGCAACACCGCCAGCGAGATCGGTGTGAAGCCCAGCGCGGCGATGGGAGCGACGACCGCGATCACGCCCAGCGCGATGACCAGATTCTGTTTGATGATGTGACGCGAGAAGCGGCTGACGCCGATCGCTTCACCCAGACGGTGCAGGTTTTTGCCGAGGATCACGATGTCGGCTGTTTCCATCGCCACGTCACTGCCGCCGCCCCCGGAAGAAGAACCGATGGCGATGCCGACGGTGGCGTTGGCGAGCGCGGGGGCGTCGTTGACGCCGTCGCCGACCATGGCGACGCGGTGGTATTGCGTATCGAGTTCGCGGATTTTGGCGAGTTTTTGTTCGGGCATGAGATCGGCGAAGAACTGGTCGATGCCGACGTTTTGCGCGATCGCCGCGGCGGTGCGCGCGTTGTCGCCGGTGAGCATGATGGTCTGTTTGACGCCGAGCGAGTGGAGTTGGGCGATCATGGATTGAACGCCTTGACGCGGTTGATCGGCCAGCGCGATCAGGCCCAGAATCGATTCGTTTTCCTGGATGACGACCACGGTCTTGCCGTGGGATTCGAGGGTGGTCACGTGAGATAGTTTCGGGTTTGGGGTTTCGGGTTTCGGGAAAGAGTTGTCATCGGTACTCGAAACTTCACCCCCCCCCGGAGGACATGCCGGCTGAAGCCGGCACGCCGCATCCGGAAGTGGGTTTCGCGGCGGTGATCGTGCGACCGTTGACTGTGCCGCGGATGCCGACGCCCGGCGTCTGGTCGATATTCGTCACCGGCGGGAGCGTCAGATTTTTCCGCTGGGCGTGTTGAACGATGGCTTGCGCCAGCGGATGGCGGCTGCCTTGTTCAATCGCGGCGGTGAGCGTGAGCAATTCGTCCTCGGTGATCGACCCGGCCAGCGGAATGACATCGGTGACGGCGGGCGAGCCGGCGGTGAGCGTGCCGGTTTTATCGAAGGCGATGGCGTTGATTTTGCCGAGGTTTTCCAGGTGGACGCCGCCCTTGACCAGCACGCCGGATTTCGCGGCGCGGGCGATGCCGGACAACACCGCGGCGGGCGTTCCGATGGCCAACGCGCAGGGCGAGGCGGCGGTCAAAAACGCCATCGCCTGATAGAACCAACCGGCCCAGTTGCTGTGGTGTTCGCGCATGGGTTCGATGCCGGTCAGCGGCGGAACGATGGCGACGACCGCGGTGGCGAGAACCACGAGGGGAACATAAAAGCGTTCCACCCGATCGGTGAACATCTGCGTGGGACTTTTGGTCGATTGCGCTTCTTCGACCATGCGGATGACTTTGGACAGGGTGTTGTCCTCCGCACGCTTGAGAACGTCGATCGTCAGCGCGCCGTTGCCGTTGAGCGTGCCGGCGAACACATCGTCGCCGGGCGATTTGTCCACGGGAATGGACTCGCCGGTGATCGCGGCCTGGTTGACGGCGCTGCCCCCGCCCCCGGAAGCAATGCGTCCATCGGCGGGAATCAGTTGTCCCGGCGCGACGAAAATCCGGTCGCCGATGCGTAGTTGTTCGACGGGCACTTCACGCCGGGAGTTGTCGGACTGGAGAAGGACGGCGGTTTTTGGTGCCAGTCGCGTCAGGGCCTGGATCGCGGAACGGGCGCGGTTCATGGCGAGATTTTCACCGGCCCCGCCGAGCGAAAAGAGGAAGAGCAGCATCGCGCCTTCCTCGTAGTGGCCGAGCGACGCGGCCCCGAACGCCGCGAGAAACATGAGCACGTCGATGTCGAGTCGAAAACGGATGAGCGTTCGGACGGTGTCTTGCGCGGGGTAGAACCCGCCGGCAATGTAGCTGACCAGCAGCAAGGCGATGCGGATGGATTCGGGGCCGCCGGACCAGTGAACAATCGCGCCGGCGAGGAGGAAGATGCCGGCGAGAATGGCCATGACCATTTCGTTGTTGGACAGCGCGGCACGGATCATGGAGGGTTGGGGTAGTTGAAGCGTGGCGGCGGGGGCGGATTTGGGGTGGACGGATTCGGAGGATTCCATGCGGGCTGAAGCCCGCACGCCGGTGGTCAGGCCGAGCAATTCGAGTTCTTCTTGGATGTGGTCGAGCGAGGTTTGATCGCGGTCGAACTCGAGGCGGAGGGTTTGCGACGCGGCATTGGCGACGCAGCGCACCCCCGGCAGTTTTTCGATGTGATTCTGAATCGTTCGCTCGTCCTGCGTGGAACCGATGCGGGCGACGGGCAGGATCAGGTGTTGGAGGGAAGGGGCGAAACAGGAACCGGCGGTTTGGAGATAGCCGTTGATCTGCGATAATGAAAGCAGATCAGGATCGTAGTCCAGTTCAAGATAACCCCCGCCCCCGCCCCCGGAAGTTTTTTGCGCCGTGACAGGAGCGTCCGAGTCGTCGAAAATGACGGTTGCTTTGCGGATGCCGGGTCGGCGGGCGAGGCGTTCTTCGATGCAATGGGCGCAGAGGGAACGGCGTTGAATCTGGGCCGGCAGTGTGATGGGCAGTCGCAGCGTATGGTTGGGCACGGGCATCTCGCGGGTGAACAGGTGGGGACGGATTGGCCGATTATACATCGGGGGCTTGAAACGGAGCGATTTGTGGCTGAAGAGTTGGATCGGATGCGGATCGAATTGCACTGCGTCAAATGCGGCCGGCGAATGGCAGTGCCCGTGCGATGGATGGGCCGGCTGGTGCGGTGTACGGGATGTCAGACCGCCAACCGCGTGGAACGACCGGCAGAGGAGCCGGAAAAACCCGGAGGATTGCGCCTGCCGACACGAGTGTCCCATGCCCGGTATCTGGACGAGGCGGAACAACAAGCGGCGGCGACGCTGACGACCCAACCGAAACAACGATGGAGCTGGGGCGTGTGGCTGCTGATCGCGGCGAACGCGGCGGTGGCGATCGGCGCGACAGTGATGATCGTCATGAAAATCATGCGGCCGTGAAACGGCGATAAAAAATCGCGTGAGGAGGCAGGAGACATTATATTCGGCGCGCCGGAGATTCCGGCTCCTTACTCCTGACTCCTGACTCCTTCTCATGCGGTTTTCCCGGGGAAAAGATGAAAAAGGTAGCCCCGCCTGGACGCGAACACTTGCGGATTCTTCGGGGAATATAGCAGATTCCGAAAAGGGCGCAGCGGAATGCGCAGTAAGCCCCGACTTATCCACAACAAAATCCGGCGGCGGACCCGCTGACACTGCCCCCGAACTGGCCGAAGTGATCGCCGCATGGCCCCGTCTGTTGGCGGCGGATCGGGCGGCGATTCTGGCGCTGGTCCGCCACCCCCGCAAGCAAGGGGGGCAGGTATGAAACCCGTCACCCCCATGAAAGCGATCCGCGCCAAGTGTCTGGACTGTAGCGCCGGGCAAACCGGTGAAGTCCGACACTGCCCCGTTACCGATTGCCCGCTGTGGACGTGGCGGTTCGGTAAACGCCCCGGTACGGTCGAAAAACGCGAGCTACGCCGCACATCTGGCCCGGCAAGCGATCCAACCGGGCAATCCGACCGATCTCGCTCCGCGTCCATCCTCCCCCGTTAGCCATGCGGCTGGCGGACTGGCGATCAATCTGCCATTGACATATCCATACAAATCCCTAACATGTGCTTAGGGGGTAGGGGGTGATACAGGTGGCGCATGGGATGGTTACATTTCATCATCGGATCAATCGCGGCGGGTTTTCCGTCGGCGGCGGAGGGCTATGAGGATGAGCCGCTGAACCTGCATGACTGGCTGGTCCAACATCCGGCGGCGACATTCTTCTACCGCGTGCGCGGCAACGCGCTGTTTGCCGAAGGCATCAGCGACGGCGCGGTGCTGGTGGTGGATCGGTCCATCCATCCCGTACCCCCGCTGGCTGGACCCGACCGTCACCGACGCCGGGGCCGTCGCCGATCTACTGCGGCCCTACCCGTCCGAACTGATGATGGCTACCCCCGTCAGCGCCTGCGTCAACAACACCCGTAACGAGGGGCCGGGATGCGTTGAAGCCGCCTGACATAGCGTCATCGCTGGCGTCCTGAGTGGCCATCGGGTACTTTGCATCACAACAAACATTCGATGCAGTAATCCACGGGGTCTCCGATGGCCAAAAAGATCAAATCCTCGCCAAAACCATCAACCACCCAATCTGATAACAGGCCAAAACAGGTCGTCATCGAAAACCCGGTCATCAACTCTCCCTTCCGCGAACCCACCCGCCATTTTCGCTTCGACGACGATGGCATCACCGACACCATTGACGACGGCCGGCGCACCAGCGGGTATTTCGTCCCCATCGCACAGTCCCGCAAAAGGGGGCAGAAGCAGATGGTGTTCGAGACCGAGTGGACAAAGGATCGCATCGTCGAAAACAAACTGGTGAATGACATTCGCCGCAAGGTGAAACTCTGGCGGGAAGGCGGGTATCTCGATTCGACACCAACCACCCGCGAACTGCTGGCGTACTGGACCAACCCCGACCGCGAGCGCAAGCTGTTTTTCTGCCAGATTGAAGCCCTCGAAACCGCCATTTACATCACCGAAGTCGCCCGCAAGTACGGCGACACTTGGATCGAAAACGATCTGCGTGCCGCCAACGAAATGTCCAACCCCGGCCTGCCGCGTATCGCCTTCAAAATGGCCACCGGATCGGGCAAAACCGTCGTCATGGCGATGTTCATTGCCTGGCACACGCTCAACAAGCTCGCCAACCCACAGGACGCCCGATTCACGGATACCTTCCTCATCATCACACCGGGTATCACCATCCGGGACCGGCTGCGCGTGTTGCTCCCCAACGATCCGCAAAACTACTACCGCCAACGCGACATCCTCCCATCGACGTTAATGAACCGATTGGAGCAGGCCAAGATTCTCATTACCAACTTCCATGCTTTCCAACTCCGCGAACGGTCGGAAGGGTCGAAGCTCACCAAGGTACTGTCCGGCCAGACCGAGACCGGCGTCAACACAGAGTCACCCGACCAGATGGTCCGCCGTGTCTGCCGCGAATTGGGCAACAAGAAAAACATCATCGTCCTGAACGACGAGGCCCACCATTGCTATCGCCGCAAGCCCGATGGTGAAGAAGAAAAACTCACCGGCGATGATCGCCTCGAAGCCAAGCAGCGCGACGAAGAAGCCCGCGTCTGGATATCCGGCATCGAAGCCATCAAAGCGAAGATCGGCGTCAAGTCAATCTATGACCTGTCCGCCACGCCGTTCTTCCTGCGCGGGTCCGGCTATCCCGAAGGTACGCTCTTCCCGTGGGTCGTGTCGGATTTCTCACTGATTGATTCCATCGAAGCGGGAATCGTCAAAGTGCCCCGTGTGCCCGTCGAAGACAATTCGATGGTTTCCGACCAGCCCACCTACCGCGATCTGTGGGCGCGCATAGCTGACTCGCCTCAAGCACTGACCCGTCGGGGTCGAAAGACAGAGCCATACAGCGGCCCACCCAGACTGCCCAAGGAATTGCAAGGCGCGCTGCATAGTCTCTACGGCAACTACGAAAAGTATTATGCTCTGTGGGAGAACAACGCCGACGCCCGCGCCAAGGGCATCACCCCGCCGGTCTTCATCGTGGTGTGCAACAACACGAACGTCTCAAAGATGGTTTTCGATTACATCGCCGGTTGGGAGAAAACCATCAAGGACCGCACGTTCGTTCAGGCCGGTCAGTTGCCGATCTTCCGCAATGACGATGGGCGTGGTGGCTGGTTGAACCGGCCCAACACCATCCTCGTGGACAGCCAGCAACTCGAATCCGGCGAAGCCATGAGCGATGACTTCAAAAAAATCGCCGCCGTCGAAATCGAAGAGTTCAAAGCCGAGTATCGCCAGCGGTTCCCCGGTCGTGACACCGAAAAACTCACCGATGAAGACCTGCTCCGCGAAGTAATGAACACCGTCGGCAAAGTCGGCAAACTCGGCGAACACGTCAAATGCGTCGTCAGCGTTTCCATGCTCACCGAAGGTTGGGATGCCAACACCGTCACGCACGTCCTCGGCGTCCGCGCCTTCGGCACGCAATTGCTCTGCGAACAGGTTGTCGGCCGCGCGCTTCGCCGCATGGCTTATCCGCCCGATGTGGACATGTACCCGCCGGAGTATGCCGAAGTCTATGGCGTTCCTTTCTCGTTCATCCCTTGCAGCGGATCGAAGCAAGACCCCAAGCCCGGCCCGATCCCCACCCGCGTCCGCGCTCTCGAATCCCGGATCGCCTGCGAAATCACCTTCCCCCGAATCGTCGGCTATCGCTACGACCTGCCCGATGAAAACCTCACCGCCAAATTCACGGATGAATCGAAGCTGGCTATTTCCACGGCGGACATCCCCACCAAAGTCGAAAACGCTCCCATCGTCGGCAAGTCCAGTATTCACACACTCGAAGACCTCAAACGTCATCGCGCCAACGAAGTTGCCTTCCTGCTGGCCAAACTCACCCTCGAACAATACTTCCGCGATCCATCCGGGGACGGGACTTCCGGGGGCGGGCAGGAAAAGCCCTGGCTCTTCCCGCAATTGCTCGCCATCGCCAAACGCTGGCTCGATGAATGCGTCATCCTCAAGGATCACACGTTCCCGCAATTGCTTCTGCTGATGGAACTGGCCCACGATGCCGCCGACCGCATCTACAACGCCATCGTCGCATCCAGCGAAGGCCAGCCCATCCTCCAACCCATCCCCCATCCCTACGAACCACTCGGCACGACACGCTTCGTTGATTTCGACACCACGCGCCCCGTCTATGCCACCCGCGATGACAAGTGCCACATCTCCCATGTTGTCGCCGATACCGAATCTTGGGAACAGAAGATGGCGCAGACCCTCGAAGACATGCCCGAAGTCGTCCGCTATGTGAAAAACCACAACCTCGGCTTCACCATCCCCTATACCCTCAACGGTGAAACCCGCCAGTATCACCCCGACTTCATCGCCTGCATCGACCCCCGGAATGCCCCCCGGAACAATGGGGCCGATGATACGCTGAACCTGCTTATTGAAGTCACCGGCGAAAAGAAGAAGGACAAAGCCGCCAAGGTTTCCACCGCCCGCACGCTGTGGGTTCCCGCCGTCAACAACGCCGGCTCGTGGGGCCGCTGGTCCTTCATCGAAGTCGCCGATCCGTGGGACTCGCAAAAACTCATCCGCGCCGTCTTGTCCGCCGCCCCTGTGAACATGGAATCCTGAATATGCCCCCCGTCAAATACCATCAAGGCCGATTTCCACCCCCCGAACTGGACCTGAATCGCCTGCTCCCGCTGATCGGACCGGCCAGCGCCGCATTGGCGCGATTTGATGGCATCTTGTCCGCAGTCCCCAATGCCGATGTGCTGTTGTCGCCATTAACGACGCAGGAAGCGGTGTTGTCCAGCAAGATCGAAGGAACCCAAGCAACCTTTGGCGAAGTGCTGGAGTTTGAGGCCGGTGAGGAGGCCGCCAGCGAAGAGAAAAAGGCGGACATTCGGGAAGTGCTCAACTATCGGGCGGCGTTGCGCCACGCGGTGAAGCAAATGGAGAAACTCCCGCTTTCGCAACGACTCATCCGGGACGCGCACCAAGTTCTAATGCAGGGCGTGCGCGGCGAGCGCAGAACACCCGGCGAATATCGGCGTATCCCCAACTGGATCGGCCCGGCGGGCTGTACCGTTGAAACCGCGCACTTCGTCCCGCCAGGCGCGGACCTCGTGCCCCAGGCCATGTCCGATCTGGAACGCTATCTGCACGCGGAAGTACCCGACCGACTTATCCAACTGGCAATCACCCACGTCGAGTTCGAGGCCATTCACCCCTTCCTCGATGGTAATGGTCGAATTGGCCGTCTCCTCGTGCCGCTGTTCCTTGTGGACAAGAAACTGCTGCCTTCGCCTAACTTCTATATCAGCGCTTATTTCGACGCTCACCGCGATGAATACTACGAACGTCTGCTGGCGGTGTCCCGTGACAACGATTGGACCGGCTGGTGTGTTTTCTTCCTCACCGCCATCATCGAACAGGCCCGCGACAACCACCGCAAAGCCAAAGCGATTCTTGATCTCTACCACCAGAAGAAGCACTGGATCACCGAGTTGACCCATTCCCACCATGCAGTCAAGGCATTGGACTGGTTCTTCAGCCGTCCGATCTTCAAACGAGTCGATTTTATCGCCACCGCTGGTATTCCCATGGAGACCGCCAAACGAATCGTCCGCCTGACGAAAGATCAGGGCCTGTTGCAGGAACTGCGCCGCGGCCGCGGGCGGCAATCGACGATCCTCTGTTTCCCGGAATTGCTCAACATTGCGGAGGGCAAGAGCATTGTCTAATGCGCCATCCATGACACATTGCGGGCTGAATGTGTCAAAAAAGCAAAAAAATGACACATATCTCGGTTTGTGTGTCATCCATGACCTACAACTCCGCTTGTGGGTAACGAAACGTCGCTTTTCGACCCACAACGGGACTTGCGATTAACCAGCGACCCACAAACAGAAAACACATAACCATGCCTAAGAAAAAGACTTCGCTTAAGAAATCCACGCCCCTGCCCCCCAAGACGCCCGTCCGGGGGCGGCCCGCCACACAGGTCGATTCCATCCGGCATAAGGAATCCCGCAAGAACATCCCCACCGAGGAACTGCGGGATTTCGTCCGGGATGAAGAACTGGCCCAACTTCCGGGGGTGCTCTATCCCCGCGATCCCTCCCTCGATCCGCAACTGGTCTGGAAAGGCAAAGACCAACAGGACCAGTCCGACCTGGCCGTCCCCGTCGTCCCGATCTACATTCAGGAGAAAATCCACCCCCAGGCCATCATCAACGATCTGCCCAAAGCCAAAACTTCCGGGGGCGGCGGGCAAACCGACCTCTTCGCCGACTTCAACGGCCTGCCCGAAGATTTCTCCGACCGCATCGACTTCTATCACCACGAGGGCCACTGGTCCAACCGCATGATCCTCGGCGACTCCCTCATGGTGATGACCTCGCTGGCCGAAAAGGAAGGTCTCAAGGGCAAGGTGCAGACCATCTATCTCGATCCGCCCTACGGCATCAAGTTCGGCTCCAACTGGCAGGTCTCCACACGCAAACGCGATGTCAAAGACGGCAAAGCCGAAGACGCCAGCCGACAACCCGAACAGGTCCGCGCCTTCCGCGATACCTGGAAACTCGGCATCCATTCCTACCTCGCCTACCTCCGCGACCGCCTCACCGTCGCACGAGACCTCCTCACCGAAACCGGCTCCATCTTCGTCCAGATCGGCGATGAAAATGTCCATCTTGTCCGCTGCGTCATGGATGAGGTATTTGGGAGTGAAAACTTCGCTGGTCTCATCGCATTTGCCACGACCACGGGTCGCGGATCGACACTGCTCGGACAAGTGCATGATTACATCGTCTGGTATGGGCGCGATATTCATCGCGTTAAATATCGGCAACTCTACGCGGAAAAGGAACGTGGTGAAGCAGGCGCTACCAGATACGATAATATTGAAACATCAGACGGTGAACGTCGCCGCATAACACCTGATGAGCGACAGGGCTTAGTGGCAATTGACAAGACGGCTCGATTCTTTTCCACCGATCAGATTACCTCAGCCGGTGAAACTGCCACCGGCAGCGGCGATCTTGAGTTTGAAGGTCGAACATTCAAGTGTCCGCGCGGCCTGCATTGGAAAACAACTGATGCCGGTATGCGCATGCTAATGGTGGCGAACAGAATGGTTGCCGAAGGGAATCTATTGCGCTATGTTAGATTTCTCGAAGATTTCCCGGTGACACCATTAACCAACAACTGGCCCGATATTGGCGGCGTCCAAAGCCGATCCGACCCGAAGGTGTATGTGGTGCAAACAAGTGCGAGTGCGATCCAGCGTTGCCTCCTGATGACGACTGATCCCGGCGATCTGGTGTTGGACCCGACGTGCGGGAGCGGGACGACGGCTTACGTCGCCGAGCAGTGGGGCCGCCGGTGGATCACCTGCGACACCAGCCGGGTGGCGTTGGCATTGGCGCGGACGCGCCTGATGGCCGGGCGGTTTCCGTATTACTATCCCGCCGACGATTATCCGGGCGCGATGACGCTGACCACCGATGATGAGATCAAGGCGTATCTGCGTAAGACTGCTCCGGCGCATGTTTCCGGGTGCGGGACTTCCGGGGGCCAACTTCCGGGGGCGGGGGCGGACATTCGCAAGGGGTTCGTTTACAAGCGAGTGCCGCATGTGACGCTCAAGAGTATCGCCAACAACCCGGATATCAAGGAGGGGATGAGCCGCAAGCAGATTGACGCGGCGATAGCGAAGCACGCGGAGACCGAGACGTTGTACGATCAGCCATATGAGGACAACAAGACGGTGCGCGTGACCGGGCCGTTCACGGTGGAGAGTTTAAGCCCGCATCGGACGATCAGCGTGGAGGCGAAAAAGGAACTGGCGGAAAAACCCACGGAACTGGGTTTTACGATGAAGATCATGGCGGGCGACAGTTTTACCAACACCATTCTGGAGAACTTGCGCAAGGCGGGGATTCAGAACACCGTCAAAGGCGAGCGGCTGAAGTTTGACTCACTGGATGTCTATGGCAACCCGTGGATTCACGCCGAGGGACGCTACACCGAGAAGGCCCCCGGAGGCGGCAAGGAAAAACGCGCGGCCATCTGCATCGGCCCTGAGCATGGGACGGTGGGAGCGGGTCTGGTGAAGGAAGCGGCGAAGGAAGCGGTCAAGGGCGTGGGCTTTGATGTATTGATCGTGTGCGGATTCGCATTCGATCCGAGCGTGAGCGAAGAGACCAAGCGATACGGCAAGCTGACGGTGCTGGCGGCGCGGATGAACCCGGACCTGGCGATGGGCGATGAACTGCTCAAGAAGACGGGGGCGGGGAACCTGTTCATGGTGTTCGGCGAGCCGGACGTGGAAATCACCAAGGCCAAGGATGAGCCGGGGAAGATGGTGGTCGAGGTCAAGGGCGTGGATGTGTACGACCCGACGACGGGGGAGATTCGATCATCAAGCACGGACGATATCGCGTGCTGGTTCATCGACACGAATTACAACGGCGAGAGTTTCTTCGTGCGTCATGCGTATTTCACCGGGGCGGAGGAGCCATATGACAAACTCAAGCGTGCGCTGCGGGCGGAAATCGACGAAGCGGCGTGGTCGAGTCTGTATAGCACGGTGAGCCGGGCTTTCGACAAGCCGGAGACGGGCAAGATAGCGGTGAAGGTGATTAACCACTACGGTGATGAGGTGTTGAAGGTTTTTGAGGTGGGGAAGAAATGAGGGCGGGCTGGCGCGGAAGGTCAAAGGCGCGCCGTTCCGTTAGCCCAAAAGGCCTTGGTCTTCGAGCAATTGCAAATGGCCGGTCTTGATTCGCATTGACTGGGCTGCGCCTTCCCGCAATCGCTGCAAAAGTTGGGGGGTTACTGCTGAATGACGGCGCAGGCATCCCGTAGTCCGCAAGTGTTCAAGTTGAGTGTCGGTTGCCACGCGCGCACGCGAATAACTGACACAAGTACGATGCTGGATAAATGGGTGAACCCCAACTTCTAACCTGAGTTTTGGATAAGCGAAGAAAAAGGCGGCCTCCTGCCGAAGTGGTTGTTGTGTACCGCAACCCCAACGGCAAGGAGACCGCGATGGATTTTACCGCAC
>JBAYVY010000055.1:0-13481 GCA_041674345.1 Phycisphaeraceae bacterium
CGGAAAATCGCTGGGAATCAACTTGCGGGGAAGTTTTGTGCCGGACGGGTAAATTGGGGAAGGAAGAAGCGCGACGGATAAACAGCGATGAGCGATGGGCGATGAGTGAAATCAGCAATAAGCAATGAGCAAGTTTTGTCGCACCAGGTTCATCGCGGTGTAAGCCGCCCGCAGGCGGATGAACGCCCGGTCGCCGCCGAGCATCAGGCGGTGCGTTTCGGTGGCATGATTGCGTTGCGCCACGCCGAAGCAGATCGTGCCGACGGGTTTGTCGGTCGTGCCGCCGTCGGGACCGGCGACGCCCGTGACGGACACCGCGATGTCGGCCCCGCTGTTTCGCAATGCGCCCTCGGCCATCGCACCGGCACACGGCTCGCTCACCGCGCCATGTTGTCGCAAAACTTCCGGGGGTACGCCGAGCAATTGGGTTTTCAGGTCGTTGCAATACGTGATGAACCCACCTCGATAATAATGACTTGATCCGGGAGTGTCGGTCAGCAGTTGGCCGATCAATCCGCCGGTGCAGCTTTCCGCGGTGGCGAGGGTCATGCCACGCTGCCGCAGCAATTCGCCGACGACCTGCGCGAGCGTCACCTGGTCGCGGCTGAACACGATGTCGCCGAGATGTTCGCGCACTTGTGCGATGGTGTCATCGAGTTGCCGCTGCGACTCGACCGCATCGGTGAATGTCGAGCGGATGCGTACCGAGACGATGCCGCCGCTGACGGTGGTGCCGACGACGGGGTTGCGGTCCCGCCGCATCAGGTCGCCGAGCAGTCCCGCCACATCGCTTTCGCCCATGCCGAACGTGTTGAGTTTCGTCGTCAGCAGTGTCGGTCGATGCCCCGATGCTTCAAGGTGCGGCCCGACGTGCAGATCGTACATGGCGTACATCTCGCCCGGCACCCCCGGAAGACAAAACACAATGGCTTTGCGCGAACCCATCGTGGCCTTGATTCCGGGGGCGGTGCCGACGGGGTTGCGCAGCATGGTCGCGCCGACGGGGCACATCGCCTGGATTTCATTGCGGGGGTTCATCGGGCGCTGACGCCGTGCGAAAAACGCGGCGATTTCACGCAGAGCCGCCTCATCACGCACCAGCGGCACGCCCAGCACGTCGGCCATCGCCTGTCGGGTCAGGTCGTCATCGGTCGGGCCCAGGCCGCCGGTGACCAGAACCAGATCGGCGATTTCGCAGGCGCGGCGGATGGCATCGGCGGTGGCGCGTTGATCGTCGGCGACGGTGAGGTGCATCACGGGCATGATGCCGCGCGATGACAACCGTTCGCTGAGGTATGCCGAGTTGGTATCGACCGTCTGGCCGAGTACCAGTTCATCGCCGATGCTGATGATGACCGCGTGCATGGGAGGAAATTGTAGCGAGTCGTGAGTTGTGAGTAGTGTAAACGTCCGCGCACTACTCGCTACTCACTACTCGCTGCTTATTTATCTCGTTTCTCCCGCCATCGTTTGACCACGGCGTTCAGCGCGTCGTGAAAGGCGCGTTCGCGTTTTTCATCGCCGAAGCGGCCGACGCGGATTTGCACCGCGCACCGGCCGTTGCCGATGTTTTGGGCGCGGATTTCAATGGACTGTTCGGCGGGATTGATCGCGGTGACGCGCAGGGCCGTCACCTGGTTGTCGGTGCGCAACGCCGCCCAGTGAAGATCGGCCAGCGTCCACGGAATCAGCCGGTCGGCCAGCGTGTCGATATCGGCGGGGTAATCGGCGCTGGGCACGCCGGGCAGACGTTGCATGTCGGGATCGGGCCGGGCACCCCCGGAAACGGTGGCACGGCTGGAACAGGCGGACAGAAGCAGAAGCAGGACGAGGGCGGAATGACGAATGACGAATGACGAATGACGAATGAAATGCCAAGGTCCAATGTTCAAATGTCGGGACGCGGGGAGTCTGTGAGTTTGGAATTTTGAATTTGCGATTTGATTCGTCATTCGGATTTCGTCATTCATGAGGGTCATACGCTGATACGAGTATAATGACATTTTCCGACCGCAAGGCAAGGAGCCGTGATTTGGAACTGACGATACAGGTGCCGGCGAACGCGGATCGGGTGAGCGTGTTCGGCCCGGCGGAGAGCCATTTGAAGCTGATCCGCGAGGCGCTGGGGGTTTCGATCACCGCGCGCAATGCCGGTGTGAAACTCACCGGCGACGGCGGGGCGGTGAATCGCGCCGCGGCGGTGATCGGCGAGCTGACCGCCGTGGCGCAGCGAGGCCGGACGCTGCGGCGCAGCGATGTGCTCGACCTGTTGCAGCGCACCACGCATGAGGCGGACAATGACGGTTCGCCCGCCACGACATGGGGGGACCATGATTCGCTGGACGTTTACAACTCGCAACGCCGCATCACGCCCAAAAGCGCGGGACAGCGCGCGTACATCGAGGCGATCAAGAATCACGACATGGTGTTCTGCACCGGCCCGGCGGGGACGGGCAAGACGTACCTCGCCGTCGCCGCCGCCGTCGCCATGCTCAAACGCGGCATGGCGCGCAAGCTGGTGCTGGTGCGCCCCGCCGTCGAAGCCGGTGAAAAACTCGGCTTCCTGCCCGGCGACATGCAGCAGAAGGTCAACCCCTATCTGCGACCGCTGCTCGATGCGCTGAACGACATGATGCCCTTCGAGCAGGTCGGGCGCTTCATGCACGGCGACCTGATCGAAGTCGTCCCGCTGGCGTTCATGCGGGGCCGCACACTCAACGACGGCGTCATCATCATGGACGAGGCGCAAAACACCACCGTCGCCCAAATGAAAATGTTTCTGACACGTCTGGGCCACGGCGGGAAAATGGTCATCACCGGCGATACCTCGCAGATTGATTTACCGGTCGGACAAACCAGCGGGTTGATCGACGCCGTTCGCCGCTTGCACCGTGTGCCCGGCATCGCGTTCACCACGCTGGACAAGTCGGACATCGTGCGCCACTCGTTGGTGCAACGGATCGTCGAAGCATATGGCGAGGAGCCGCCGCACACGGGGCGCGCGCGGCCAATGCGCAAGCAACCCCCAGGCGATCAGGAGCGGAACGATTGATGGCGGCGGTTGGCAAACCAGTGAAGAATAAGGCATTGCGGACGCACGAGGAGTTTCTTCGTGTGATTGACCGGGCGTTCGATGAGGCGACGCGGGAAGCCATCGCCGCGCATCATCAGGCGGGGCGCAGCGTCCCCGTGTCCCCCCTCCCCAAATCAGCAATCAGAAATCAGCAATTCCCCGGACCCCGGAACGCGACCAGCGGTCGCGGCTTTGTGGGTTTACGGGTTTTGTTCGCTGTTTCCGCTGAATTGCCGGTCGAATCGGGCCGATGAAGGTACAATGTAGTTCACGCGAATTGACCGCCGGGCTGGTGGTCCAGGTACAATATGGCATTCGGCAAGCCCATCAAGACCCGCCGGCGTGAAGTGCGCAAGGTGTTGCGCGACAGCCGGTCGAAGCTGACCTCGACGCTTTCGCGTCGTCAGGCGTTGTTCGGCGTGGGGTTGGCGGTGTTGTTCTGGCTGGCGGCGACGGCGATCGTGTGGCAGTCGCGGCAGCAGCCGGTGTATCAGACCGGACAAATCGTCGATCGCGCCATCGTCACGCGAGTCGATCTTCAGTGGGAAGATGAAGAGCGAACCAAGACGCTGCGGGAGATCGCCCGTCAACGGGCGCCGTCGGTTTACGTGCAGAATCCGCTGTTTTTCCAGGGATGTCAGAAGCTCAATTCGCTGCCCGCCGTCGCATCCACGGCCACCAGTGTCGATCAGATCGCGCCGGAGATTCAGTCGCTTTACAAACTGTCGGACGTGTCGATCGAGCAATTGAAAAAGTATCAGCAGGACGGCAAGCCGACCGCCGAGTGGACGCGGCTGGTGGACGACCTTGTCAGCAAATTGCAGTGGGTGGTGATTCTGCGACAGGAGCGATATCAGAAGGAGATCGCGGCGGAGGAGGATTCGCCGTCGGTCGTGCTGAAATTGCCAGGCGAGCAGTTCAGCCGGTTGCCCAAGACGGCGACGTTCAATCTGGCGGCTTCGGATCGGAATTCGTTGAAGGACAAGCTGGCGTCGCTGGTCGAGCCGTTTCCAAAGGGGATTCGGGACAGCGTGGCGCAATATCTGATGCAGTTGGGCGAGCCGTCCTATTCGTTTGACCAGACGGCGACACAGGCGGCGCAGGATTTGGCGGCGTCGCGGGTCTCGCCGATCTTCCGGGATTTCAAGGCCGGCGAGGTGATCGTGCCGGCGGGAACGCGGCTGGACGGCCCGCAGTATGTGCGTTTGCGACTGGAACACGACCAGTTTCTCGATCAGTTGCCGCCGCTGATGCGGTGGCTGACGATGCTGGGGCCGGCGGTGGTGGTGATGCTGGTGACGGCGGGGCTGGTGGTGAGCGTGTTGGTGTTGCGCCCCCGCGTGGCGGAAAACCCGATGCGCGGTTTGGCGCTGACGCTACTGCTGCTGGGCACCGCGGCGCTGGCGTGGTTGTTGCAGCCGTCGGGGCCTTACATGACGGTCGCCTCGGCGGTGACGGGCGTGATGCTCGTGGCGGTGATTCTGGTCGTGGCCTACGACCAGGCGATGGCCATCGCCGTCAGCACGTTGCAGGCGGTGCTGGTGGCGGTGATGCTCCAACTGTCGGTCGGTTTGCTGCTGGTCACGATCGCCGCTGCGGTGGTTTCGATATTGCAACTGCACCAGGTGCGCCAACGCGGCACGCTCATCCGCATGGGCGTGGTGACGGGGCTGATCGTCGCCGCCGGTGTGTTCGCGGCCCAGTTGGCGGATCGGGACATGGTGTTCGACGCCCTTTCGGCGCAGGCCGGGGCGTGGGCGTGGGAGGCGGGCGCGGGGCTGACGGCGAGCGTGGTGATCGGCTTCTTCGTGCTGGGCATTCTGCCGTTCATCGAAAAGATGTTCAAGGTCACCACCGCGATGACGCTGCTGGAATTGAGCGACGTGAATCAGCCGCTGCTTCGCAAACTGGCGCAGGCCGCCCCCGGAACCTACAACCATTCGCTGACCGTCGCGCTCATCGCCGAGGCCGCCGCCGAGTCGATCGGCGCCAACGGCCTGCTCTGCCGCATCGGCGCTTACTACCACGACATCGGAAAAATCCACAAGCCCCAATACTTCATCGAAAACCAGGGCGGCGGACCCAATCGTCACGACAAGCTTTCCCCCGCCATGTCCCTGCTCATCATCGTCGGGCACGTCAAGGACGGCATGGAACTCGCCCGTGAATACGGCCTGCCCTCCGTGCTGCACCACTTCATCGAATCGCATCACGGCACGACCCTGGTCGAGTATTTTTATCATGCCGCCAGACAACTCAAGGGCGAGGATCAGGCACAGCCGTCCGAGTTTGAATACCGTTACCCAGGCCCCAAGCCGCAGACACGCGAGGCGGCGATCCTGATGATCTGCGATTCGGTCGAATCCGCCATGCGCGCCATGACCGACCCCACCGCCGGTCGCATCGAACAACTGGTCAACAAAATGGCGATGAAACGCCTCATGGACGGCCAGTTCGACGACTGCGACCTGACGCTGGAGGAATTGCACGACATCGAAGAGTCGATCACCAAATCGCTGGCCGGCGTCTATCACGGCCGCATCAAATATCCGACGAACAAACCCGCCCCCGCCCCCGGAAGTATCCCCGGAAGTTCGGACAATTCCGCCGATACAGTTTCGGCCGCGGGGTAGAGCAAATCTTGATCGCTATCTCGGAGGTAAATGTGGCAGAATTCAAACAAGGGTGGATATACAAGTGCAATAACAAAACTCCCCAGGGACAACGCAAGTACAGTTGGGTACAACGCAATGGGGGTTTTCTGAATGATCGACATACAAAATCGGAGATTTTTGGTGGCGAGCGTTGGATTCGATCACCAATAAGTCATTGCAATCTCTCACGAGTGGCAAAGGACGATTTGGTCTTTTGCCATCAAACCGACCTGCATGGGTTGGTTGGCATGACGTTGGGAACACGCATGGCACCAAGTCGAAGCAAAGATGGTGAGCGGAAACACTGCGAAATACGACTTGGTCCCCGCCGCATACGGTTTCAGAATGTAGTTCAGATTGCGGATATTACCCGATCAATTGGCGTTATTGCCGCTTATGCGCCTGGAAGAAAAGTCGCAACATTTCACGAAGTCGAAGCAATCTGGCTTCACGATCTGATTGAGTTGTGCATGCGGATAAACCCCGATCAGGTAAATGAGATTCGTAGTTTGGTCGGCGAAACAGGCAATGTGAGAAAGCGTGTATTTGAACAACAAGTGAACTCATTACTTGCGGACCCGATTCGCAAAGAAATGGTCATCGAAGCATTCGATCGAAATGCTCGCTGGGCACGCGAAGCCAAGGAAACATTTGGTACCAAATGCATGATCCCAGGTTGCAAGTTTCAACTGACAAAAATTAACGGCGACAAATACATCGAGGTGCATCACATCAAGCCGATGTGCGAAGGTGGAAGCCCAAATGATTTGCGAAATCTGTCGGTTCTTTGCCCTAACCATCATCGAACTATTCATTATGCCAATCCGAAGGTATGTCGGAAGTTGGAGTGGCAGGTTCGATCTCGACAACGGGTTTTGCTTGCTCGGCTTGCGGCCCGCCAACTCGCCGCGTTGGGAGGATCGGAAAAAGACCTCGAACCCATTCCACGCCGTCGAAGCAGAATGGTGCGAAAGACGGATCGCACATGAACCCTGTATTAACCCCGAAGGGGTGCAAGAATGTAGCCACGGGTGGAGCGAAGCGCAACCCGTGGGAAGGATGGCGATATTTAATTCCGCCCCGGCAGGGGCGGAGGAATCCGGTGCCTCCCGAATGTTTCCTTCGCCCCTGCCGGGGCGAGGCATTGAATCCTCCAATTACCACGGGTTACGCTTCGCCTTCCGGGGGCGCTCCACCCGTGGCTACAACCCTGCGCCCCGTTGGGGCGAAGATGCGGACAGTACCGGCCCTTTCTTGGCCCCTTGGCATTCCTTCCGCCTTGGCCCTATCATGGTGCGGCTCGGTCGGAGCCGAGTTTCCCGCCATGAGCAACATCGCTTCCAAAACCACACCACGCCGCACCCCCGCCCCCGGAAGTGCGCCCGATGGCGGTCATCGTCGTCTGCACATCGCCCAGGCCGTAGGGCTTAAGCCCTACGGCCCCCGGCCCGACGTTCGCCGGCTCAAATCGCATCTGCTCGCCGCGATCACCCAACTCGGCGTCTCGCTCGAAGACCTGACCATCATCATCGTCAACGACGAAAAAATGAGCGACCTCCACCTGCGATACACCGGCGTCGAAGGCACCACCGACGCGCTCACCTTCGACCTGAGCGATGAACCTCCTCTCCCCCTGGGAGAGGGCCGGGGTGAGGGGACGACGGCGCGCGGCGCACGTTTGCTCGAAGGCGAAATCTACATCTGCCACGATGAAGCGCTCCGACAGGCGGCGGCGCGCGGTCACGACGTGCAGCATGAACTGTTGCTTTACGCCCTGCATGGCGTGTTGCATCTGATGGGATACGACGATCACGAACCGGCCGATCACAAGGCGATGCACGCCGAGGAGGACCGCGTCTTGCAAGCCATCGGCGTGGGAAGGGTGTTCAGGAAATAGCGGGTTCGGGGTTCAGGGTTCAGGAACGGCGCGACTGTCTTTCCCGAACCCCGAATCCCGAATCCTCTCTTGCGGAGAACTTGTTCGTGGACCGATACGGTTTATGGATGGCGGCTGGCGGCGCGTTGGCGACCTGTTATGTCGGGGCGGTGCATTATGCGTTGCACCATTTCAGCCGGAGCAAACTGGAAGAGGTACTCGCGGAGCGCCGCAAGTCGCACCGGCTTTCACGTCTGAACGAGATCAACACCTACGTGCTGCTGACGAGCATCATCCGCACGGTGCTGAATCTGTTGATTTTGCTGGGGTCGATCGCGTTTTTCGCTCCGCCCGATCAGCCGTCGGGATGGGTGGATTTGATGTACGCCTTCGTCATCACCGGGGCGGCGATCAGCGTGTTCGCCGTGGGGATACCGCATTCGTGGGGCACGCACGCCGCCGAATCGCTCGTGGCCGGGGCGCTGCCGCTGTTGCACGCGGCCAACGTCGTGCTCAAACCGCTGGCGAGTTTCCTGCGCGTCTTCGATCCGTTGGTGCGGCGCATGCTCGGCGTGCCCAAGGCCGCGCCCGACGACACCACCGAACTGGAACAGGACATACTCGACGTCGTCACCGAAGGCGAGAAGACCGGCCTGGTCGATAAGCAACAGAAACATATGATCGAAGCCGTGGTCGAGTTCGGCGCCACCACCGTCGATGAAATCATGACCCCGCGCACCGACGTGGCGGGCATCGACGTCGATGCCTCCTTCGATCAGGTCAAGCAACAGCTTCAGGATCAGGGACACAGCCGCTTCCCGGTTTACCAGGACAACCTCGATCACATCCTCGGCGTGCTGTACGTCAAGGACTTGCTTCCCTTCATCAGCGTGACCCGCTTCGCTTGCGGGGGCGAGTCCGGCGCGGCCGGCGCCAAACCGTTCGATCTGCGCAAAATCGTCCGCCCCGCGCTGTTCGTCCCCGAAAGCAAATCCCTCCGCGATCTGCTGGAGGAAATGCAGTCCCGCAAGGTCCATCTGGCGCTGGTGCTGGACGAATACGGCGGCACCGCCGGGCTGGTCACCATCGAGGACATTCTCGAAGAAATCGTCGGCGAGATTCAGGACGAATACGACCCCGAAGACACCGACGAACCGGAGATCGTGCGCGTCGATGAACGCATCGCCGACATCGACGGACGCGCCCGCATCGGCGATGTCAACGACGCGCTGGACATCGACCTGCCGGAGGATGAAGACTACGACACGATCGGCGGGTTCGTGTTCGCCTCGCTGGGTCACATCCCCGAAGTCGGCGAAAGTTTCAACCTTCAAAACCTTCGCTTCACCGTCACCGCCGCCCAACGCACCAAGGTCAATCAGGTGCGGCTGGAACAACTCGACGTCGAATCCGCCGGCGAAAACGCCGATCCACGCGCCGAGGAATAGGCCCGCTTCACATCCGCCCGCCCGCTTTCAGGGCGTGTTGCCCAAGGGGGTTGCGGGCGAGGGAATTGCGGCGGGAACCGGGGCGGCTGATGGAGGGGATCGGATTCATCATCATGCCGCACGGCTTGCGGGAACGTGCTGAACGGTCGCATCGCATATGCAACGATCCCCTGGAACAAAACCACGGCGAGGGCGCAGATCGGCGAGAATCTGGGCGGTGGTTTTTCGTCCGCGCGGGGCGCGGTCGAAGTCGGCGTCGAAACTGACAACCCGCAAATCGAACAATTCCGCGGCGAGGGACTGAACGGAGTGAATGGAGAAATCCGTCACGTTGAGAGCCGCCAAATCCATTTGTGCGAAAAAGGTCCGCACCTCAGCGGCGCGGTCCTGTTGGAGCAACAACTCCACGAAGATGTTGGTGTCAATCAGAAGGTTTTCCACTCCGCCATTCCATCGCTTGGTGCTGCAATTCAACAGACGTGTAGCGGTCCCGTAAATGACTCAAGCCCCCGGCCCAGTCCAGTCGCAGGCGGCCACGAACAGTCGGTTCGGTTCGCTCCGTGCGACCGGCCAGGAATTCGGCGAAGTCCTCCGGTTCCCGAAGCTGATTCGAGTCGAGCTTCTCCACAAGCTGTTTCAGGCGGGGTGTCATGGCCAACCATGATATCGGCGTTATGGCACGAAGGCGTGATAGATCGCGTTGACGGCTTTTTCAAAGTCGGCGGATTGCACGCCGACGATGATGTTCAGTTCGCTGGAACCCTGGTCGATCATGCGGATGTTCACGCCGGCGGCGGCAAGGGCGCCGAAGAGCTTGGCGGCCATGCCGGGGGTGTACGCCATGCCGCGACCGACGGTGGCGATCAGCGCCATGTCGCCGTACACATCCATCGCGTCGGGTTTGCAATCGGCGCGAATCTGTTCGAGCATGGATTCGAGTTTGCCCCTGATTTGATTGTCGGCGATGACGACGCTGAGCGTGTCGATGCCCGACGGCATATGCTCGAAGCTGACGCCGTGGTCTTCGAGGACGGAGAGGAATCGCCGGGCGAAGCCGATCTCGGCGTTCATCAGGGACTTGTCGAGGGCGATGACGGTGAAGTCTTTTCGCCCGGCGATGCCGGTGATGGTGTGCTGGTGCGAGATGGGATCGGCGTCGCGCACGATCAAGGTGCCGGGGTGATCGGGCGCGTTGGTGTTGCGGATGTTGACGGGGATGCCGGCCTGTCGCACGGGGAAGATCGCTTCATCGTGCAGGACGGTGGCGCCCATGTAGGCCAGTTCGCGGAGTTCGGAGTAGGTGACGACGTCGATGGTTTTGGGATGTTCGACGACGCGGGGGTCGGCCATGAGCAGGCCGGAAACGTCGGTCCAGTTTTCATAGACGGATGCGGCAGCACCGCGCGCGACGATGGAGCCGGTGATGTCGGATCCGCCGCGGCTGAAGGTTTTGATTTGTCCGTCGGGGGTCGATCCGTAGAAGCCGGGCACGACGGCGCGGGGGTGCTGGTGGAGGCGGGCGGTCATGGCGATCTGCGTGCGTTCGGCGTCGAAGCGGCCGGCGTCGTTGAAGTGGATGCACTCGGCGGGGTCCACGAAGTCGTAGCCCAGCAGGTCGGCCAGGATCAGGCCGTTGAGATATTCGCCGCGGCTGGCGGTGTAATCGGCGCTGGCGCCGGCGGCGATGTCGTGACGGATTTTCGCCAGGTGGGACTTGAGGTTCAGCGACAGTTTCAGATCGGCGACGATTTGCAGATAGCGATCAGCGATCAGGTTGAAAGTTTGATCGAAGCCCACGCGCTGTTGGGCGGCGGCGTGGCAGAGATAGAGCAGGTCGGTGATCTTCTGGTCGTCCTTGTGCCGCTTGCCCGGCGCGGAGGGCACGACGAAGCAACGCGCCGCGTCGGCCCCAATGATCGCGGCCACCTTGCGGAACTGACCGGCGTCGGCCAGCGAGGAACCACCGAACTTGGCGACTTTCACGGACATGGAATCCTCCGAGGAAGGGGCACTTCGTGCCACCCGCTAAACCCCCGGAAGTTTCACGGCCACATCATAGCGGCGGATCGGCGAACCTCAACCGGGCGCGATTCCCCTATTTTCACATGCCGACCGTTAAGAAACGGTTTAAGGTCCGCAATGTCGCAATTTTTATTTGCGAATCACTTGCCTTGGCCGGTTCATGGGGTATGTTTGGCTTGCAGGAGGAGCCCCACCTACGGGTGGGTTTTTTATTGGGGGGGGTGGAAGCGATGAGCGATGAGGAGAAACGGCTCTGATCGTATTTCGCGGCTGTTCCCGGTAGCCCGGCACAACCCCGTTTCACCTCATCGCTCGTCGCTCATCACTCATCGCTTCCTCACACTTCCACGCTCGCGGCCCGCCGCGATTCCTTTTTGCGATCCGCTTCCTTCAACATCCTCTTCCTCATACGGATCGACTTGGGCGTGATCTCGACCAGTTCATCTTCCTCGATGTATTCCAGCGCGGCTTCCATCGACAACTTGCGGGCACCCTTGAGGACCACGGTGGCCTCCTTGTTGGCGTTGCGCATGTTGGTCAGTTTCTTGCCGCGGGTGATGTTGACGGTGATGTCGTTTTCCTTGCAGTGTTCGCCGACGATCTGGCCTTCGTACACCGCGTCGCCCGGCGCGACGAAGAAGGTGCCGCGATCCGACAGGTTTTCCAGGGCGTAGGCGGTGACCTGGCCGGACTCGATGGCGAGGATGACGCCGTTGATGCGACCGCCGATCGGGCCGCGATATTCGTCGTAGCGTTCAAAGACGTGGTGCATGATGGCTTCGCCGCCGGTGGCGGTGAGCATTCGGTTGCGCATGCCGATCAGTCCGCGAGCGGGGATGTCGAAGTTCAGATGGGTCATGGAGCCGCGTTGCTCCATTTTGAGCATTTCGGCTTTTCGCTCGCCGCAGAGCATCATCACCGGGCCGACCGAATCGGAGGGAACATCGACGACCAGTCGTTCGATGGGTTCCAGTTCCCTGCCGTCCTGTTTGTGAAAGATGACGTGGGGTTTGCCGACGGTCAGCTCGAAACCCTCCCGCCGCATGTTTTCCAGCAGGATGCCCAGGTGCAACATGCCCCGGCCGGAGACGTGCCATTCATCGGCCGGGCCGTCGAATCGCACCTTGAGCGCGACGTTGGATTGCAATTCGCGTTCGAGGCGTTCACGCACCTGCCGGCTGGTGACGTACTGGCCTTCCTGTCCGACGAACGGGCCGTCGTTGATGCGGAAGGTCATGTCCAGCGTGGGTTCATCGACATGCACGGCGGCCAGCGCGACGGGGTTCGCCGGGTCGGCCAGCGTGTCGCCGATTTCGACTTTCTCCAACCCCACGACGGCACAAATGTCGCCGGCGAGAATCTCATCGACTTCGACTTTGCCCAGCCCGTCGAACTGAAAAAGTTGCTGGACGCGCATCTGCTTGCGCTTGCCGTGACGGTCGATGGACATGACCGACTGCCCGGACTTGATCTTGCCGGCGAACACACGCCCCACCCCGATGCGCCCGACGTATTCCGAGTAATCCAGCGTGGTCACCAGCATTTGCAGCGGCGCGTTCACATCGAAGTTCGGCGCGGGCACGTGCTTCATGATCGCCTCGAACAATTCGTGCATGTCCGTGGCGGGATGGTTGTAATCATGCGCCGCCCAGCCCTCGCGCGCCGAAGCGAAAATCACCGGGAAATCCAGCGCGTGATCGTTCGCGCCCAGTTCCACCAGCAGGTCGAACACCTCATCGACCACCGCGTCCGGCCGCCGCTCCGGGCGATCCATCTTGTTAATCACCACGATGGGTTTCAATCCCTCCGCCAGCGCCTTGCCAAGCACGAAGCGCGTCTGCGGCATGGGGCCGTCGATGCAATCGACGACCAGCAACACCCCGTCAGCCATTTTCAAAACGCGCTCGACTTCGCCGCCGAAGTCAGCGTGGCCGGGCGTATCGACGATGTTGATGTGGACGACATCGCCGTCGCGGGTGGTGTAACGGATGGCGCAGTTTTTGGAAAGGATCGTGATGCCTCGCTCTTTTTCGAGCGGGTTGGAATCCATGATGAGTTCGCGGCCGTCCAGTTCGCCGGTGCGGAACTGGCCGGACTGTCGGAGGAGCTGATCGACCAGGGACGTTTTGCCGTGATCGACGTGCGCGATGATCGCGATGTTGCGGATTTGCTGCATATCAGTTTCGGGGTTCGAGTTTAGGGTTTCGAGCGGGAGGCGTACCGAGCCAAGCATCATAGTGCGAAAAGGGACTTGGGGCCAGGGGCTTGGCTGGCAGGGCTTGGCTGGGGGTGCATGACAGTTTTCGCGGGGGGATAGCCGACAAGATGTAGTGGTGGGTCGCCCCGGACGGCGATCCGACGGCAGCCAACGAGCAAGGAGGTTCCATCATGGCGGCACGGACGACACG
>JBAYVY010000056.1:0-13457 GCA_041674345.1 Phycisphaeraceae bacterium
CCACGTAGTTGTTCACCCCCGCCTTGATGGCCTCAACCGATCGACAAATGTTGATCGGTGAATTCCGCCTTGGCGTTGCCCGCGACCATGTTCGCCAGTTCCCCCATCGCATCGCCGAAGTCCGGGTGGTCGAGGGTGATCCGCTGGCCGTTGATCAACTCGCCGTCGGCCGGTCGCTGTTCGAGCGCGACCAGGTGTTGGTCCGTCGTTTCGATCAACTCGCGCGACTCGGTGACGAAGTCGTTGAGAATATCGTTGCTGATCCCGTCAGACGGCCGCATGATTCATCTCGATGACGTCCCACGTCCCGTATCGCCTGGCCGCCAGAGCATCCCTGAGGTTCAGCCGCTCGAATCGCGCCATGGACTGAATGGTGGGATCGACGGTGTATCCACCGATGGATTTTTTGAAATAGCGGCTGACGATCAGCGGATCGACGTTGTGCATCGCGTAACCGCCGTACTCCCCGGCCTGGGCGGCCAGCAGCATTTTCTGGGACGAGTCCGTGCCGAGTATTTCGATGCGCCAGTCGCCCAGGCGAACGCCCAGGGAGCGGTGAATCTGAATCGCCAGCGTGTAGGGTTCTTCTTCTGATGCAATTCATCCTGGATGCGGACGATGTTGGGCGACACCTGCGACACATCCTTCGCCAGTATGTCCGCCGCCCCCCAGACGCAGCGCCGACAGCGCCGCCGCTTGTTCCACCGTTTCCAGGCCGTTGTGCGCCACGCCCACGACCTGCATGTCCGGCGCGGCTTCGATCATGGATCGGATGGCGCGCCGCATGAACGCCGAGTCATCCACCACAAGCACACGAATTGTATGATCGGTCGCCAACACAGTTACGTCCGCGAAGAACAGAACCCTCGATCCATACTTCGACCGGCGTTGCGGTTGACTTTACCGCTTTAACGTGAGTTCGGGATAAGCCGGTCGCCGCACACTGGAACCGCAGGCGGGATTCCGGGATTCCGGTGGCGGATTTCGGGTGGGGGTGTAGGAGTGTTTGCCTTATCCCGAACCGAGGTTTTCAAGTTTTCAGACGTTGCGCATTTCTCACGTTCGGCGTGGGGGATCACGCCGCGGCGCTGAGGGGGGCGGCGGTGTTTGATGTTTCGGGAATGATTCCGGGGGCGGGGGTGGCCCAGCGGTTGAGCAGTTGGTCGTGATCGAGGTCGGCGATGGAATCGACGGCCAGTTCGGGGTGGAAGGGCCAGGCGGCGAGTTCTTCGCGCGTGGTCGAGCCGGTCATCACGAGAATGGTGTGGTAGCCGAGCTGGAGACCGCCGAGGATATCGGTGTTCATGGTGTCGCCGATCATGACGGTTTGCTCCGCGGTGAGGTTCATGTCTTTGCGGGCGCCGCGCATCATGATGGGGCTGGGCTTGCCGACGCTGAACGCCTTGACGCCGGTGGCGGTTTCGAGGAGCGCGACGATCGCGCCGCAGCCGGGCCGGGTGCCGCGTGCGGTGGGGCAGTTGGGGTCGGGGTTGGTGGCGACGAGTTTGGCGCCGTTGACGATCATGTTGGTGGCGGCTTCGAGCGTTTCGGCGTTGAAGGTTCGGCCCTCGCCGACGACGACGTAATCGGGGTGGTGATCGACGATGGCGTAGCCGTTGTTGTGCAGCGCGGTGAGCAGGCCGCCTTCGCCGATGACGTAGGCGGTGCCGTTGGGTTTTTGCTCGGCGAGGAATCGCGCGGTGGCCATGGCGCAGGTGAAGATGTGCGAATCATCGACGCGGATGTTGATGGTTCGCAATTTCGTGGCGACATCGCGGCGAGTCCGCTGGCTGTTATTGGTCAGAAACTTGAAGGGCACGTTTCGGCGAAGCAGTTGGTCGATGAAGCGATCGGCTCCGGGGATCAGTTCACCGCCACGATAAATCACACCGTCCATGTCAATGAGATAACCGAGCATAAATCACATCCTTCACAAACAGGGGTCCAAGGATCGCCGGGCGACACACCATGTCAGCGATCCGCAAACGGCAGGCGGAGGACTGAATGCAAAGGCGGTGCCAAGCCCGCGGCGATATGCCTGGTTGCGCGCCAACTAAACAATGCGGTCGATAACGACGGATTTTCGCCCATTTTTCGGGCGAAATATAAGTGAAACGAATACAGCCGGGCCTGCGACAGACCGAGATCGGCGATCGCGGTTTTGTGTTTTGTTTCATTTCCGGCGCGTGAAAAACCCGGCTTTTTCAAGCCGGGTTTTCCTTTATTTGTGATGCTCCGATCGCTTCCTCCGGCCCCGACCTGACCCCTTACTTCGGCCGAAGTTCCGCATCACCCCCACAATGACGTTGTCACAAAACCAACACTGGTTTTGGCTTTCAAAAGTGGTTCTTTATTGCATCGGCAAAATATCCCGTGCATCTTGAGTCGCGTTTTTTGCAATTCCCCGTTTTAGAAGGCGTGTGAGAAGGGCTTGCGTCCTGCGGAAAATCGCCATTCCCGCAAGCCGCAGGACGCAAGCCCTTCTCACACGCTTTCTTAGGGATGAGGTGGGCGCAAACCTTTAATCGCCCGATCCATCGCGACGCGGTCCACCTCATGCACCTCGATCAATCCGCCGATGCCCCGCGGCAGCACCAGCGTCAGCCGCCCGCCCATATGCTCCCGAAACTCCTCCAATCCCCGGTACAGCGTCTGGACATCGGCCAGCAGCGGATGTTCCAGCGAAAAGCCCAGTTGCGTCAGCACCCGGCACACCCGCCGCGCCTGTTCGCCGGTCAAATGACCGAGCTCCGCGGCATACATCGCGTCCAGCGCCACGCCGATCGCCACCGCTTCGCCGTGCGCGATTTCGTAACCGCTCATCGACTCCAGCTTGTGCGCCGACCAGTGGCCCAGATCGAGCGGCCGCGCCGAGCCGAGTTCAAACGGATCGCCGCCGGACAGAATATGTCGGTAATGCAGCTCGGCGGATCGCGCGATGATGCGATAAGCCGGTTCATCCCGGTATCGGATCGCCTCGACCCAACGGACGATTTCTTCAAAGAAAGCCGCGTCTTTTATCAGCGCCACTTTCACCGCCTCGGCGAACCCCGCCCGCCAGTCGCGTTCGGGCAGCGTGTCGAGCATGGCGGTGTCGTTGATGACCGCCCACGGCACGGCGAACGAGCCGAGCATGTTTTTCACGCCCCGCAAATTCACCCCGCACTTGACGCCCACCGCCGAGTCGGCCTGTGCCAGTGTGGTCGTCGCCACACGCACCAGGCGCAGCCCGCGATGCACGGTCGCCGCGGCGAAACCCACCACGTCCAACACCGCGCCTCCGCCGATCGCCATGATGAATGATTGACGATCCACATTCGCCTCGATGATCTGATGCACGACGTGCTGCCAGACTTCGAGTCCGTTTTTCGCCCGCTCGCCGCCCGGCAACGTGTGCAGCCCGGTCAGCCGCGGCGAATCGGGGTGCAGCGCGAACCACCGCCTCACCCGCTGCAATAACTGCGGCTGCGCCTCGGCCAACCCGTCATCCACAAACACCGCGATCCGCCGTCCGCCCCCGCCCCCGGAATCGCCCCCGGAACCGGAAGTTTGGCCGGGCCAAATCTCGCTCAATGTTTCATTTCCGGGGGCGAACACATCCCGCGTGATGCGCAACCGATGTGGTACCGTCAACGAAATCAAGCCATCTGTGTGTGTCATGGTGAATCACGAATTATACCGCGCCGCCGGATCGGGGACTGTGCGATCAGCCGGCGATTTCTGATCGCCGGAGGGATGAAACCGCCTTTGGAATAATTCATCTTTCAGCATCCGCATCGCCGAAGATTTACAGCCGGGCCGACGGCACATGTAGCAAAGCGGAAAGGATTCTGCGATGAGCGATTCGACACAGCAAGTGCGGAGCACTTCGACGGGGCTTCCAGAAAAAGTGGTGATCTCCCTCAGGGCCGGTGGCATCTTCTTCGCCATCGCCAATGTCATCTGCGTGGCGATCATCGTCTGGGCGTACCTCACCATCCAATTCGAGCCAAAAACCCTGCAAGTCACCGGCTCGGCTCGCAAAGCCATTGTCTCCGATCTGGTCACGTGGTCCGGCTCACTCACCGTCAAAGACCCCAAACTCGAAGTTGCCTATGACAAGCTCAAGGCACAGGCCGACAAGGTCCGGGACTATCTGATCGCGCACGGCATCGGCGAAGCCGAGATCGAGTTCTCCGCCATCTCCACCAGCCGGCGATACGAACAGAAAGCGGTTCTTCCGCCATCTTCGCCGACGACTGATAATTCCTCCGCGCCGGTCATGTCGGATCGCCAGGCGCTCGTGATTAAGCCGATCATGGTGACCACGGACAACGTCGAGATGTACACGCTGCGGCAGTGGGTCAGCATCGAATCGCACGACACCCGGCGCGTCCCCGCAGTCGCCAGGTCCATCACCGAACTGATCCGTGACGGCGTGGAAATCGACTCCGGTTCGTGCGGCTTCCTCTACACCAAACTCGCGGAACTCAAAATCGACATGCTCGCCGAGGCCACGAAGGACGCCACGGCAAGAGCCGGGCAAATCATCAACAACGCCAACGGCCGGCTCGGTAAACTCGTCGAAGCCCGCATGGGCGTCATGCAGATCAACCCGAAAAACGTGTCGGGAACCAGTGCCGAAGGAAACAACGACACGACGAGTCTGGAAAAAGAAATCACGTCCATCGTCAGCGTGCGATTTGAAGTGCGGTGAATCGCGGAACCGCGGCTCGGAAGCCGCGGCCGAGAAAGAGACGGGGCAGCATGTTCATTTTCAGCCGCACCTTCCGAGGTGCGGTTCTTCAACTTTCGGGGATTTCAGCTTCCGGGGGCTTCCAGTGAATCGTAGATCAGCACCTTCGTCCAGTTGGATTTGAAGGTGTCGATGAATCGCTGATGCACGGCGTCGTCGGGGGATTGATAGCGGTCATGGGCCGCCTTGTCGACGAAGATGCACAGCAGTTGCACCGACCACGAATTATCGACGACGGGGCGGGGCGTACCGGCGGGTGTGCCGACGCGGATGGATTGCACGTTGGGGCTTTCAGCGATCTGTTTGACGCCGGCGATGAAAGCGCGGCGCTGCGCGTCGGTCAGATCGTCACGAAGCCAGAAGTGAACGCAGTGGTGGAACATGACGGTTTTCATCCAGGTGGGCGGATTGTTTGGGGGTCAGGCGGGAGGGGGATTTTTCGCGGCTTGCAACCGGATGGGTTGAAACGATAAATCTTGTTTGATGAGTTTTTGAACGGATTGCTCGATGGGATAGGGGTATCGCTTGAGAACGTCGGCTTCGATTTTTTCCAGCGGAACCCACTTCTTGGGGTCCGCCAGGTATCGAATGGTTCGGCACAGATCGTAGAGTGCAAGGTATTTGGAGGAGATGAATTGATAGCGATTGGTTTGAATCAGCACGCGATTGCGACCGTCGTGATTGGTCACGGTTACTTTGTCGTGTGCGAGCATCGCATCAATCGCATGAAGTGCGACATAAAACGAGGCGGTGACCATCCAGTCCGGGTACTGCGGCGGAATGGTCAGCAGAAAGTCCCGGTTATGCTTCCACTGATGAATGTGTCGTTGGCTGTTGGCCATATACCCACTTGGCGGTTGCCGGATCAACAAAGCGGTCGATTTCATCAAACGGAATCTGATGAAGTTCAACCATCCCCACGTTGTATTTTCTGACCAGGTGGATATTCAGCGAAGCCAATTCATCGGCCAGATCAAAATTGAATTGGTCCCCGCATGGGATCACAAAGACAGCCATCCGTGGACCCAACGGCGCGACAAAACATGCTCGAACCGCATCCGCATGCGATTCAGCCCACGCTTTGATCTCGTGAAGCATGCCCGTTCATTTCCCGCAACCAAAGTTCCACGCCGATGTGTAAACCGCAGGCGTCGATCACCTGTCGCCCTGTGCGGACGAACAGGTCGTTGTCTTCGGGATGAAGGATAAGCGGTCGGTCACCATCCACATCATTGCGGATTGTGACGGGGGCCGGTTTGGAGGGCTTGGGAACGGTCATGGCTGCTTCATTGTATCGACCGGGACGGCGTCGCGGCATTGAAAATACAGTACCCCACACGACGAACACGGGCAAACCCCCGGAAGTTTTGTCCCCGCTATCGTCCCCGTTATCGAGTTTCGTTGCCGCATCGGGTTCTGCTACAATCCTCCAATCACGCATTATTCATTGTGCCATGGTCACGCTTATTTATGGTTGATAGATTGTCACCCTCGGAAGTTGAAGACCTGCTTTGGGATATGTGTGTCATTCTGGGGTTTTGTTTGGAGCGCAAGGATCAGGAGCAACTTGCACATTTTCCCCCGACTGATGTTGAGTCATTTGTGGACGCGGTATTTGAGGCCGAAAAGATGGATCCGCAAGCGAGTCCTCATTTGCGTCAGCAGGTGCGAGAGTTGATTACCAAACACTTTCGAGATGCGGACATTTTGTAATCGGCATGGTCCGCGATGCGATTTTCCGTGATCGAACGAACCCACGGACCTGCCGTGAACTCGCACAGGGAGCGGCCCGCTTAAGCGGGCCGCTCCGAGGGGGTGCGGACGTTGAGTTGGACGACTTGCTCCTGCAACTGTTGGGCGGTGGCGTCGTCGGTGTAGTCGGAGTGGCAGGAGAGTTTCGGGTTTCGAGTTTGAGCGGCTGCGCCGCTGTCGAAGCCGTCGGGTTTCGAGATTCCCGCAACCGCGTGTTTCACCTTGTTGGCCAGACGGTGGATTTCTTCCGGCGACAGCACGCCGCGCTGGCGGAGGATTTCCTGTTGTTCGGGGGTGAGGGCGTCGGAGATTTTGGCCTTATCGCGGGTCATTTCGGGGGCTTTGCCGCTGGCCCATTGTTGGATTTCTTTGGAGATGCGGACGGAGCACCAGTCGTGGCCGCACATGGCGCAGAAGTCGGTATCGACGTCGAGGTCTTCATCGTGATACGCCCGTGCCGTGTCGGGGTCGAAGCTGAGGTCGAAATGTTTCTGCCAGTTGAGGGCGGCACGGGCTTGGGTCAGTTCATCATCCCGATCGCGCGCCCCCGGAATACCCAGCGCGATGTCGGCTGCGTGCGCGGCGATCTTGTACGCGACGCAGCCCTGCTTCACATCGTCTTTTTTCGGCAGGCCCAGGTGTTCCTTGGGCGTGACGTAGCAGAGCATCGCGGCCCCGTGATACGCGGCGCTGGTCGCGCCGATGCACGAAGTGATGTGGTCGTAACCTGGGAAGATGTCGGTGACGAGCGGGCCGAGCACGTAGAAGGGCGCGCCGTGACAGAGCGTGCGCTGGAGCTTCATGTTGTATTCGATCTGATCGAATGGGACGTGGCCGGGGCCTTCAACCATGACCTGGCAACCCTTGCGCCAGGCGCGTTCGGTGAGTTTGCCCAGTTCGACCAGTTCAGCCAGTTGCAGCGCGTCGCTGGCGTCGGCGAGACCGCCGGGGCGGCAGCCGTCACCGATGGAGAAGGTCACGTCGTAGCGGCGCATGATGTCGCAGATTTTTTCCCATATGGTATTCATGGGGTTTTGGCGGTTGTGGTGGAGCATCCACTTGGCGAGCATGGACCCGCCGCGGGAGACCAGTCCGATGAGGCGGTTTTGGGCCAGGTGCAAATCTTCGAGCAGCACGCCGGCGTGGACGGTGAAGTAATCGACGCCCTGTTTCGCCTGATGTTCCAATGCTTCGAGAATCATTCCGGGGGCGAGGTCTTCGATTTTGCGTCCGAGGATCATGGAGTAAATCGGAACCGTGCCGAGGGGCGCGGTGGAGTGGCGGATGAGGGTTTCGCGGCACTCGTCAATGTTTCCGCCGGTCGAGAGGTCCATGATGGTGTCGGCTCCCCAGCGGATGGCCCAGTGCAGTTTCTCGATTTCTTCGTCCGTGCCGGAGCTGATGGGGCTGGCGCCCATGTTGGCGTTGATTTTAGTTTTAGATGCCCGGCCGATGCACATGGGGTCGAGTTGGTAGGCGAGGTGGACGGTGTTGGCGGGGATGACCATGCGACCGGCGGCGACTTCATCGCGGATTTGCTCGGCGGACAGGTGGGGTTCTCGCTCGGCGACGCGGCGCATCTGCGGGGTGATGAGGCCCAGGCGTGCGTGTTCGAGTTGGGTGATGGGGGAGAAGTCGCGCGGATAGGTGACGGTGCGATGAGAGCCGTCGGCTTGTTTGAATTTGATTTTTGATTTTTGATTTTTGATTTTTGATTGAGGGGACGATCCGTACTGCGTGGACCAACCATCCGGCAGAAAATCCCATGCCGTTTTCGACGACGGTTGGGGCATACCGGGGGTGTCGGGACTGGAGAAGGTGAGGGGCCGGCCGATCTGGGGGGGAAGCGCGAAGGAGCCGGGGGTGGTGGCGGGGCGGGTGCCGGGGTTTTGGCCGAGAGGGGGCAGTTGATATGAAGACATAGGGGGTTCGCCTTCCTACGCGGTTGGGTTGGCTTTCGCCGCGCTCACCGATCAGGTTCCAGAGTGTGATCTCAGCCGGTCGCTCCGTGATGCGACGGGCACCCCTGGCGAATTTCGTACATCAAAGGATAGGGGGGTTACACGATTCAAACAACCCCCGGGCGAGTTGGGAAATGACGAATGACGAAACTCAAATGACGAATGAAATCCCAAAATTCAAATTCCAAACCGAAGAGTACCGCATCCTTTTTGAACATTGGAGTTTGGAACTTCAATCGTCATTTGAATTTCGTCATTCGTCATTCCCCGCCCCAGAAAGTGAATCATCCCGTAAAGCCCGCGATGGCATCGCGGGTCTGTAATTCCAGCGCCCAGTCGGTGGTCAGCAGGCCGTTGCCAGCCAAGTCGCCCAGTTCGTGGTGTGGCGTGAAACCCATCGAGGCGTAAAAAGCGCGGGTTTGATCGAATGGAGCGTGATCGACCTGATCGCTCATGGTTTCGACCCACAAACGCGACAGACCCGCCTGTCGCGCCTCGGCACAAATGGATTCCACCAGCGCCCGGCCTACACCCTGGCGTTGCCATGCGGGATCGACGCCCATCCAGGTGATTCGGCCCTCGTCTTCGCGCTCGAAACGCACGGTGATGAAGCCGAGTGCGGTTTGCGGATGATCGGCTTCCACGGCCAGCAGCGCGGTGTCGGGCGTGAGCTGCTCGTGAATATCCGCCAGGGCGTCGGGTTCAAACCACTGATCGAGCCGGTGAACCAACGACGCCACGCCGCGGCGAAGCGGTTCGTCGAAACTGACAAGATGAAAAGCGGGTCGGGTCAAAGTAGGGCGGGGAAAATCGGAGGGTGCCTCATGGTGGGAACGAAAGATTACCGTTTGCCGGTGCGAAATGCAATAGAAAAACCATTTGGTTTTGAAAACCCGCGATTGCGAGCTTTGAAAAACCTCATTTCAAGCACGGGATGTCGCCGTCTTCGGCGGCAGACCGTGGTCGATGGCGAGTTTTTCAAAGCACTCCGTTTCGTTTCACTGCGGATGGGTGAAATCCGCGATGCGATCCACCGCTTGAACCGTGTTCAAATCATCCACATCGACGATCAGGTCAGCCAGCGCCAGATAGGTTGGTTCTCGCTCGGCCAATACGGATTGAACTTCGTTCAGTCCGCTTCCTCCATCGGTCAGGCGTGGGCGGTTGGTGGCGGTGGCGGCATCGGATGCGATGCGGTCGTGCAGCGTTTGTGCCTTGGCACGCAAATAGATACGCAAACATCGTCCCTCGGCGGCGGCGGCTTCGATGGATTGGCGGGCACCGGGTGGCATCACCGCGCCTCCGCCGAGCGCGATGACTTGGTGATCGTTGTTCAGTGCGATTTGGACCTGTTCGACCTCGGCTTTTCGGAAGGCCGGTTCGCCATGTTTGGCCCAGATGTCGCGGATGGTCATGCCCCCGAAGTATTCAATGATGCGGTCATCGGTATCGACGAAGGTCATGCCCAGCCGCTCGGCGAGCAGCCGCCCGACGGTGGATTTGCCCGACCCGCGATAACCGAGAAGGACGAGATTCATGGGCGGCATGATACCGCGAACAATGGTTGGCGGCTCGGCTGGTCATCGGTTACTGTGTTGTCCGTCGATCCGGCGGCCAAGACGCCGATATGGGTCACACCGATCGATCTGCCCGGCTTGCCCAACCTGCATCAGGTGTCGCCCGTGTTCTTTCGGGGCGCCCAGCCGGATGAATTGGGAGTGGCCGAGCTGAAAAAACTGGGCGTGAAAACGGACATCAACCCGCGCTTGTTCCATTCCGACCGGGACATTCTGCGCGGCAGCGGGCTGAATTACGAACATATCTATTCCAAGGCCTGGCACCCGGAAGACGAGGACATCGTGCGATTTCTGAAACTGGCGACCGATCCGGCCAACCAGCCGGTGTTCGTGCATTGCCAGCACGGAGCCGATCGCACGGGCGTCTGTTGCGCGGCCTACCGCATCGTTGTGCAGGGCTGGACGAAGGATCAGGCCATCGCGGAAATGACGCGGGGCGGCTTCGGGTTCCATCCGGTCTGGCAGGACTTGATGGATTACCCGCGACCGGTTGCGGTGGTGTGGGCGGGATTTGTGGTCGGTTGCGGCTTGCCGCTGGTGATGTGGGCGATTGCGGGATGGACGCGATGGCGATGGAGTAGTTTGCCGCGGTTTTTCGCTGGGTTTTGCCTGGTGGGCAACGGGGCGTATCTGGCGGCGGGGTATGGCTGGAACCGACAACGGACGGCGGGGAACTGGCGCGGGGCGGCGTGCCGGTGTGGGTGATGGTCATGTTGGGTTTGATACTGGTCGCGGCGGGATTGGCGATCTGGCACCGGTTGGGCAGAGCGTTGGGGTTTGGTTCCGACGCCGCGCCGGTGCGGCGGGCTGCGGTGATCGGCGTGTGGTGCGCAACCGCAGTGATTGCGATGGTGCAGTGGGGGTTGAACGTGAGCGGGGGTTAATCAGCAGGCCAATCCCGCGCCCCGTGAATCACGGCGGTGATCCAGATGTCGCCATTGTCCCGCAGGCGGTACATGATGCGATAATCGCCCAGCAGAATTTCGCGCGCGGTGGGTTGGCTAATTTCGGGGATGATTCGACCGGCGTTGGGAAACACCGCGAGTCGGTCTGCGGCGAGGATGATCCGTTGTGCGAACAGGGCGGCACGTTCGGCCGAATCGCGGGCGATGAATGCGGCGATGGCGTCCACATCGTCCAGCGCCCCGGCTGACCAGATCACTTGACCCATTGGGCGATCCGTTGACGGGCTTGTTCGTGGGGGATACCGCGGTTTTGTTTGATTTGTTGTTCGCCGGCTTCAAACTTGGCGCGGACATACAGCGCGTTGATGACATCTTCGATGCTCGCGTCATCGGGCAGGCGGTCGATGATTTGACGGGCTGTTTCCTTGACGGTCATAGGGTGATTATAGAACGATGAGGGGATGGGGAAAAGGCGTTGAAGCAAGCCCGAATAGGATAACGGCGCGGGATCATCATATCACCCCATCACCCAACGCTTTTACGCTGCCAGTTCGGTGCCGTTGTGGGTCAGGCGGGTGGAATCCGATTGGTCCGGTGAGGGGCGGCGGAAGGGCAGCACCTGGACGGGGCCGGCCTGTCGGAGGTAGCGGATGATTTTCATGCCTTCGGGCAATTGGGCGGCGTCGGGGACGGTTTCGTGGGCGTAAATGGTTTGTTCGCCGGTGATGGGGTCGGGGATGGACGCGGTGAAGAGCAGGCCGAGTTTATCGGGGCGGTGGGCGTTGGTGAAGATTCGACCGGTGTCGCGGACCCACATGCAGAACCAGACGCGGCAAACGGAGGGGCGGGACGAATAGATATCGCAGCCGGTGGCGGACTGATGCTGGCAGGGTGTGCCGGCCGGTTTATCGAAGGGCGCGACGCGCATCGCGGTGCAACAGACATTGCATCCGCCACAGTCACGAAGCGCATCTTCGGTATGCCTGCCCGCCCCCGGAAGTTTCGGAACGCTGGTTTGTCTTGGGTCACTACTCATCGGACACAATCCTCCACAGGCGGCACGGCATGTGTCTCTGTGAGCAAGTTCATCGACCATCGGGACGCATAACCGCAAGGGACGCAAATCGGCGGACGTTATCGGAATGTCGGATGTCGGATGTGGAATGTCGGATGTAAAGAAACCGGTACGGGCATTGTTCTTCACATCCGACATTCGACATTGCACATCCGACATTTTCCCGTATCCTGTTGCCCATGATGCTGGATCGGCTTAAACAGCTTGAAACCGAAGCCCGTGAGGCGTTGGGCAAAGTCCACGACGGCGCGGCCCTCGAACAGTTTCGCATCGCTTACCTCGGCACCAAGGGACAACTCAAGGCGGCGATGACCTGGCTGAAGGACGCACCGAAAGAAATCAAGCCGCAACTGGGGCAGTCGCTCAACAAAGTGAAGGCCGATATTGAAGCGGCGTTCAATGAGTTGCAGGCGAAAATGGGGAATGCTAAGCCGCCTCAGGAAGCGGCCCCCGGAAGGGCGCGTATTGACGTGACCGAACCCGGTCTGCCGCCGCGCATGGGTCGTGTGCATGTGATTCAGCAGGTGATCGACGAACTGGTTGAGGTGTTCGGACGGATGGGGTTCGACTTGGCCGAGGGGCCGGAGTTGGAAGATGAGAAGCACAACTTCAACGACCTGAACATTCCGCTTCAGCACCCGGCCCGCGATCCGCTGGACAATTTTTACATCGACGAACATCACCTGATGCGGACGCAGACATCGACCGTGCAGATTCGCGTGATGGAGAAGACCCGCCCGCCGATCCGCATCGTGTCGGTCGGTCGGGTTTATCGGCCCGACACGCACGATGCGACGCACTCCTCCATGTTCCATCAGGTCGAAGGGCTGTATGTCGATCGCAACGTCAGCATGGTCGATTTGAAGACGACGCTGATCCAGTTCGCCAAAGCCATGTTCGGCGAGGACGCCCAGGTTCGGTTGCGGCCCAGTTACTTCCCGTTCACCGAGCCGTCGGCGGAGCTTGACATCCAGATGAAGATTCGCGGGCAGATGCAGTGGGTGGAACTCGGCGGGTGCGGCCTGGTCGATCCCAACGTGTTCCAGGCCGTGGGCTATGATGCCGAGCAATGGACCGGCTTCGCGTTCGGCCTGGGCGTCGAACGCATCGCCATGCGGCGTTACGGCGTGGAGGACATCCGCTGGTTCTTCGAGAACGATGTCAGATTTTTGCGACAGTTTTAGGAAAGTCGGAAGTGGGAAGGCGGAAGTCGGAAGTAAAGAGGCGGAGCCGATCTGAACTTCCCACTTCCGCCTTCCGCCTTCCCACTTCCGACCGAACCACGGACGGTCACGGGACGTACAGTACGCACGGGGCGGTGTTGTCCGCAATTCTTCCGGGCTGAAGAGGCAAGCAACGCGCATGGTTCACGAACACGCCAAGCATATCGTCGCCGGTGCGGATGAAACAGGAAAGGTCAACGCGCAGATTCTGGCGGTGCTGATCGGCGGG
>JBAYVY010000057.1:0-13352 GCA_041674345.1 Phycisphaeraceae bacterium
CGAGGTCTTCCACGTCTTCATCGGCGTCATCGTCGAAGTCGTCATCCTCTTCATCGTCAAAATCGAAGTCCGGGTCAACCTCATCCTCTTCATTTTTCGCCAGGACGGGAACCAGGCCCCGGAGGTTGGTGACTTCTTCGACCGTGATGTGAGTTTCGATGCTGAACATGGTGTTCACCTCAAAAAAACCTTGCCTTTACCGGACGATTCGCCCGTGGGGCCTTGTGGCTGGACGGTTTCGCAGCCGCCGACACGGTGCCGCTTGCCGCCGACATGCGGGTAAACTACCCTAAGGTTTTGCCGTGTCAATACCTTTTTCCCACGATTATTTCAACCCCGGCGCGTTTCGCCGGATTTTGGAGCTTTTGTGCCCCATTCCCACGCCCCCCACCCCACCTGGCAGCCCGCCGCCGCGATCCTCGCCTGGCTGATCCCCGGAGCCGGTCACTTCATTCTCGGCCAGCGCGCCCGCGGCATCATCATCGGCATCACCATCGCCTCGCTGTACCTCGGCGGCCTGCTCATCGGCGGCATCAGCTCCGTCGATCGCAAGGAAAATTACCTCTGGTATTACGCCCAACTGTTCACCGGGCCGGTGACCATTGGTATCGACTACTGGCACCAGTCGCTGAAGTACCCGGCCAGGGAAGTTCTGCACGTTTCGTTTCCGCAGGTCAATCAGCCCGACTACGACAAGCTGCCCTACGTGCAATCGGTCGGCCGGGTCAACGAACTGGGCACGCTCTTCTGCGCCGTCGCGGGATTGCTGAACCTGCTGGTCATCATGGACGTGGTTTACTTCCGCCCGCCGACCGATGAACAGGCCCCGACCGAGACGGACGCGGCCGTCGTTCCGGGGGCCGGTCGCGTGGTCACAAGGGAGAACGCCATATGATGTGCCTCCTCGCCTGGACACCGTTGCTCAATCCCATCGACCTGCATGAGCCGTGGACGTTTCTGCTGCTGATTCCGCTGGCGCTGGCGATCGGCATTATTTACAAGGCGCTCAAGCTGGCGGACCTGTCCCGCCTGCCCCGCGAATCGCTGCGCGTCACGTTCTACATCGTCGGCTCGATGATCCTCGCCGCGATCGCCCTGCTCGTGTTGACGGCACTGGTGTGAAGTGGATGCCGGATGTGTGCGTCCGGTCTTTACATCCGACATCCGCGATCCGACATCGCACATTCCCCCTCACCATTTCCTCATCTCCACACGCCCGCGCTTGACGCATTCCAGATTCACCACCAGATACCGCAACGCATCGACCGCATGGTCCGGCCCGTCCTTCACCGGTTCTTGGGCGCTTATCTTCCGGGGGTCATAATGATACGTTCGCAAACTCTCGATCAGCCGCTCGCATCGCGGATGAATCACCAACCTCCCAAGCCCGGCCATGCCGTACTCGGCTTGGCCGGGATCACGGTCCAGCCGCCGCCGAATCGTTTCGATCCCTTCCGCCAATCGGCTGACCACGCTGCGTACCGTCCAGCCCTCGCGTCGCAGCATCGCCACGTTGCTCAGTCCCGTCTGGTCATTGCGCTGGTTGCCCGCCGGATCGACCCCCACCCAGCGCACCCGGCCCCACTCCCGCCGCTCGATCCACCGCAAATGCTCGCTCATCACCCGATCGCTCGCCACATATTCATCCAACACCTCAACCCCCGGAAGTTCTCCCCCCAAGGCCATATGACTTAAGTCATACGGCCCCCCGGAACCCGGCCTCACCTGCGCCCACAACATCACCATCGGGCACCGTATCCCGAAATCCATCCCGCCCACCAGTTCCAACCGCTCATCGCGTTCCACCGCCCGCACGTGCGTCGCCGGGTCGAATTGCGGAAACACCGCGTCGGTCCTGCTGGGGCGTCTGCAAAGCATCTCGCTCTCGAACGCCGCCGCGCTGCTGCGACGCCGCTGCGACAGCACATCGTCCAGCGACAAAAATCCGCCCCCCCGCTTGGCCCGTCCGCCGCACACATCCCACAATCCGCACGTCGCGCAATCCCGCTCCGCCCCGCATCGCTCCAAAACATCCATCACGCACCATCGAATCACCTTCCAATCTCCAAGCCCGGTCATGGCCGTACTCGGCCTCGGCCGGGATGCGTCTTCCACTTCGTCCCTTCGTCCCTCACTTCCGGGGATCCCGTTGTCCCTTTCCAATCCCACCAACTTCTCCATCAACCCGCCCGGCCGGTGCATCGTGCTGAACACCTCCACGGTCCCGCGCACCCGCACATCGCCGCACTGCTTGCTCCGCGTCACGAACTGGGCCGCCTTCCAAACCTCCTCATCGAACAGTTCCGCCTCATCGCATCGCAACTTCTGCACGCGCTGGCCTCGCACCGAGGTCTGCGCCTGCGCGAGCAGTTCCACCTCGCTGCCGTTGGTCAGTCGCACGCCGCGTTGCGTCAGTTTGCCCGCCACCAGTTCGCGTAATCCATCGCGTTCCAAAAAACTTCGCAGATGTTCGTACATCCGCCGGCTCTGCTCCATGCTTCCGCCGAGTATTCGCACGCTCACGCCGGGCTTGAACACCAGGTCCAGCAACGTCGCCACCGCCCCGTAAAACGTCTTCCCCCCGCCGCGATTGGCCCACACCACCACATCCGTGCCGCGCGCACCCCGTTTAGCGGGTGACGCGCAGCGTCCCTCTTCCTTCCCTTCAAAAAACGCCCATTCCAAATACTCCATCGGCCCGCCGTGCCCCTGGCACCGAGGCCTCCGCGGCACACGCACATCCAACGTGTTCCGCAACCATGCCCACAACTGCTCGCTGGTCCGGGGCCTGACGCCCACCAGCCACCCGCTCATCGTCCGCTTATTCATCCTTCACCTCCCCTTGCCGTTGTAGTTCCGCCAAAACCGCCTCTTCGTTTTTCAGCACCGGAAACCCACCGTCGCCGCGATCCTTCTTCACAGCTCGCTTGACCTCGCCCCGGACGGCCTGCATCCGCAACACGTCCACGCACGCTTTACGCACCGTTTCCATCTCCCGGTCCGTGAATTCCTGCTTGCCCGCACTGACCAGCGACAGCAGCCGCCACACCACCGTCTCACGATGATCGTTCGCCAGTTGATCCGCCTTCAGCCGGTTCAACTTCAGCAGCGCGTGGTACTGCTCCCAGACCCGATGCTCCTCCATCCACCCGGCGAAATCCTCCAGCTTGATCCCCAGCGAATCCGCCAGCATCGTCGCATCCCAGTTCCCCTCCAGCATCCGTCGCAATGCCTTGCGCACCAATGGAATCTTCCGCATACTCATCGCCGTTCCCTCCCCTTGTTGGATTTGTGATTTGTGATTTTGGATTTGTGATTTGTGATTTTGGATTTGTGATTTGTGATTTTGGATTTGTGATTCATCAAGCCCGGTCATGCGAGTCTTCGAGCTTGGCCGGGATCAATCATGTCAAACTCAATTCACAAATTCCCCACCTTTTCCACCATCACCATCAGCGCCTCTTCCCGCGTCATCCGGGGCGTCCGGGGCGTCCGGGGCGTCCGGGGGCCGCCCATCCGTTCCAACATTTCGTCCAGTCGCGCCCGTTGTTCGCCGGTCAAAAAGAAAAACACCGCGCCCGGCAAACCCGCCTCGTCCACCTGCTTCAACCCCGGCAACTTCACCTCCTTGCCCATCATCAACAACTTCTTCAAATCCTCCCCCGCGTCCGGCAGCCGCCGCCCCAACTCCCTGGTCGTCTTCCCGAACTTCTCCTGCAACTCCGCCAACAACGCCGCCCTCTTCCGGGGGTCGTCCCGTCCCTGCAAACGGTTCAGCGTGGCCAGCAACACCAGCGTCTCCGCGTCATCCGCCTCCCACACCACACAGGCCGCGTGCGTGTGCCCCAATCGCTCCAACGCCTTCCACCGATGATGCCCGTCGAGCACCTGGTAGGCGGGGCCAATTAATTGGCCCCGCCGGCGGGGGCGATTCATCGCCCCCGTCGCATCGGACATCCTTCTCACCACAATCGGCGGATACCGCCCGCTCGCCCCGATGTGCCCCGCCAACTTCGCCAGCAATTCCTCCTTCATCACATTGCTGTTCGACGGATGCGCCCGCAAACGCGACAACTCGATCATCTGAACCTGCTGAGACATCGGTTTTCCCCTTTTTGAATGACGAATGACGAATGACGAAACTCGAATGACGAATGAAGCTCCAAATTCCAATGTTCAAAAACAGGGCGTGTTCCGCGTTTGGAATTTGGAGTTTGTGATTTCATTCGTCATTCGAGTTTCGTCATTCGTCATTCCTCCTCAAGTAATACACCACCTCACACAACAACTCCTCCCTCGCCTTGTCCAACTGTTCCGCCAGCGTCAGCCGCCGCCCCGCCCACCGCGCCAACTCCCGCCGAAGCAATGCGCCTTGCGGATTGCGGGATGCGGCTTGCGATTCAGCCGCTTGCGGCTTATCGCTTTCCGATCTCCCCTCCTCCCCTTCGTCCCTTCGTCCCTCCGTCCCTTCGTCCCTTCCCAACCCCATCACCCGCCCCATCCGTTCCTCACTGGCCAATTCCCACGGCTCGATCCCGCAGTACCGCAGCGCATCCAGCAGCCGCCGCCTGTCCTTCAGCGGGGGCCGGCGATACTCCGTCATTCCCGCCAATTTGAAGAACGGATGCACGCGCCCCATCGCCGCCAGCGCTTCGGTGTAAGGGGTGGTCATCGTCTCCAGCGCGTGCCGGACCAATTTCACCGCCAGTCCCAACCCGCGCCACTGCGGATGCACCACCACCCGACTGATGCAACGCACCTCCGCATTCAACAACCTCGCCGCCATGCGCCGATCCTTCCAACCGCCGTAACGTCCGTCGGTCGCCAGATCGCGCAACCGGCAACTCAGCGCCGGAAGCGATTCGACCAACACGCCGACGATGCGATTTCTGATTTGACCAAACCCGGCCATGCGAGTCGTCGAGCTTGGCCGGGATACTTCACTCCCTCCACCTTTTTCAAGCACGGGATGGCCGTCCATTCCGGGGGCGGCCAGACCGTGGTGACCAGCACCCCAATCCGAAATCAGACATCCGAAATCAGACATTCCCTGAAATCGCATCGCCACATCCGCCCCGACGTGTTCCACCACGATCACCCGCGTCGCGGTGACGGGCTTGTTGCGCAGATAATGAAACCGCGCCAACGCCGCGTAATCCCGCAAACTTCCGGTGCGCCAATGCAAAGTTTCCTCCAGCGCCGCCGCCGGCAACGCGCCGAATCGTTCCACAATGGATGGCATCGCTTCCTCCTCTTCGGCGGGGCCGATTAATCGGCCCCGCCCATCCGTTCGCGCAAGTGAACGCCGATCCCCTCCCCCGGTTCCTGCACCACCAGCACGTCCGGCTCCAAATGCTCCAGCAAATCATCATGCGCCGTCGCCGCGATGAAACAGATCGCGCCCCCGGAAGGGGTGTGCGGGGTGCGGGATGCGCTGTGCGGTTTGCGGCCTGCGGCTTGCGAGGCCGCATTCCCCGCATCCCGCACCCCGCATCCCGCATCCCGCACCCCGCACTCCGCATCCCGCACCCCGCACTCCGCATCCCGCAAACCGCAGGACGCAGGACGCAAGCCGCGACTCACCCACTTCCTCACATTCCGCGCCACCACCTTGGCCGTCACGCGGTCCAGCGTCGAACCGAACTCATCGGCCAGCACGACGGTCAATTGTTCGTCTTCCCGGCGGGGGCAATGAATTGCCCCCGCCGTCTGCATCTTTTCTTCCCCTTCGTCCCTTCGTCCCTCCGTCCCTTCGTCCCTTTCCGTTTCCGCTTCCGCCATCGCGCACGCCAGCGCGAACCGATACCGTTGTCCGTCCGACAACTCGCCGACCTTTCGCAGCATCACGAACGCATCATTGAGTCCGGCCAGCGACAACCACCGCACCGCCTGTTCCAGCGTCGCGCCGTGCGGTTCGCGTCCGCCGATCACCTCGACGATGGCGCTGTGCGGGTTGCGTCCTGCGGCTTGCGAAATGCGGAATGCGTTGTGCAAGACCGCATTTTCCGCATCCCGCACGCCGCACGACGCACCTCGCCATGCGCCGCCGCCAAATTCCACCACCCGCACATCGGCACGTTGGCGCAACTGTTCGCCGATCAATCGCAGCAGCGTGCTTTTGCCCCCGCCGCTGGCGCCGGTGATGAACACAATGCTTGCGGGGGTGATCGGCAGCGTGATCTGCGGCACGACGGCGATCGTGCGTTGGCGGCCCACGCCGAGTCCGAACATGGAGGCCACTTCGCACACCCGCCGCGTCGGCTGGACGGCGGTGGTGTACGAACAACTCAACGTCAGTTCAATGGGTTGCATGGTTCGTCCTCCCGTTGATGCGGAATGCGGAATGTGGAATGTGGAATGTCGGATGTGACCTTCGGCAGTTCGTCTGTCTATCTTCCCATCCGACATTTCACATTCCGGTAGTGGGCCGGTTTGGTTTTTGCTTGTCCAAGAGCTCAACGATGTCCTCTAATTTCCAAAGACGGTCGCTCTCAATATAGATTGTGAAATAAAAAACCCGCCGTTTGGCGGGTTGGTCGCATTGTCGTGTTGTGAACAATCAAAACACCTTGTGATACACATGGTTTTCGTGTTCTGTCTGAATGTCCTTTTTTGATCGAATAACCCGCCGCATTGACTCAACGGCCACACGCAACTCGTCGGGTAGGTTTTCAAGCAACCTCTTTGCCGCGCGATCGTTTGGGGATATCTGTGGTGATATACGTTTTACTTTTTCAGAAATATTTTTCATGACACATCCTTTCAATCTTGTGGCGAAGCCATGAGCAATTCATGAGATGTTTCAAATAGTTTTGTGGCCCTGCTGCTCGATAGCGTAATGTCCGCTCTTGTGTAATATTCCCATATCTTTTTCCAACATGGATCATCATGGCCACAGATTTTTACTTTTAGGCCAAATTCACGCCTAGCGGTATTTCCATCGACCACTCGGCCATGCACCTTAAAGCGGTCAACGGATGCAAGTTCCTTAACCAAGTAGTCTATTTTCTTATCCTTTTCCCTGGAATTCTTAAACATAAATTCGGATAGCAATTTTCTTGCTACATCTCTTCCGAAATCCATTAGATGTTCGCAATGAGAAACAAACGCCACATCTAAAGATGCTAGCATTTGCAAAATCGCCGTTGTATCTTCCTTCTTTGAAACAAGGTCTTTGTGGCGTTTTAACAGGTCATCCCTCGCATCTATAAAAGCTTGTGCGGATATGTATCGCCGGACACCGCCAGACACAACAGGAACCTGCGCATCAATAGGGCCCAATTCGGATGGCGGCCCCATCAAGATTTCATCAGCACCAAGGGCGATAAGAGTGGCGGCACTTTTTGCCAGATGGGGAATCATAACGCGAAAATGCGTACACTGGGTTCGACACAATGCAACAAATTTTTCAACAACCGTTCCATCACCGCCTGGGCTGTGAAGAATCAGGTTGAGTGTATGAACATCGCCAATTTTTCTAAGAACATTACCAAGTATTGGAATGTCGTCCATACTCAGCGACGCTTTTGATAGATGAGCAACAACACCGCTTGGCGAGTGCCCATCGTTAAAGTCCTTTTTCCCCAAATCCAGCAGCAACGCCCTGCGAGTCTGCCGCTGGCTTCTCGCAACATCATGCTCTTGCAAAATGGACGTGTAGCTTACATCGGTTGGGTCAATTGGAACCGATTTCGTACCGACTTCATTCACTGTTTCCTCTGGCATTGCTACCCCCAAAACTAAGGCGTGATGAAAATTATTCGTGTGCAGACCAACGAATGTTGGCTGCACGTTTTGCAATTTCAGAACGCTGCTTCGCGCTTAATTTTGCAGCGCGGGCTTTGCCTCCCTTTAGGCCGCCCAATCTCCCAAGCGTAACGGCTGCTACATTCTTCCCCTCTTCGCTTGTCAGAAGTTCGATCCGGCTCTCCGCTGTCGATGCTTCCACAATGGCCTTGGCAAGCTGGGTCATGTCTTTCTTGCTTATGCTTGAGCGGTTTGGCATATCGGTAGGATATGCCAACTCTCCGCCAAAATCAATACCCCCGTCTTTATTGGGAAATAAGACCCCACCTCCGCCAAGAGGCGGGGTCTGAATTATTAAGCGACCGTCTTTACTTGTCAAAGATACCGAGTTAGTCTGATAATCCGTTCTGGGCTATCACTTCAACCAAAGGGGATTCATCATGCACGGTAACTGTCCCCAATGCGGAACTATCATCACATATGGCACATTGAACATCCCTCATCGTTCCTTGGCCAATTCCGCGGCGATCAGTCCGCGCACGAATTGAATCTGCTGTCGCACGTCGTGCAGTGTCAGTCCCCGTTCCTCGGCGATCTGTCGAAACGTCAGACCGCGAATGTAGTGCGCCACCGCGACCAAGCCGATGGCCTGTTCCCACCGGCCGTGGCGTCGCATCACCACCAGGACGCGCGGATCGGTCAGCCGGCGAACCAGTTGGCGAATGCGGCGCTGAATGGTGCGCGGGCTGACCTGAAGCATGGCGGCCAGTTCGCGTGCCCTGCCTCCCCGGCCGAACACCTGTTCGAGCAGCGCCCGGTCGCCCGGTTCCAGCCACTCGCTTCGCCTCAGAACCACCTCCGCCAGTTCCTGCCGCTGGGCCTGATGGAGGGCGTAATGCTGAGGCGCTTCCGCTACATGTCCTGCCAAGATCATGGTTTGTGTCCTTTCATCCGTCGGATGCCGGTGCGGGGGAGCGCCGATCCGACTGTTCAGAGGTTTTTGAACTTGACAACGATTATACCGTACAAAACCCGACCGTCAAGTAGGAATCCGAAAAAATTTTCGCCCCGCCGAGCCGCCTTCTTTTCAAAACAACGATTCCCCCTCTTCCCTTGCTTCCGGGGGCGCCTTCGGCGCCTTCTTGAACGTCCGCAACTCCCGCCACCTCGGTACGTCCAATTTCTTCCCGTTCAATAATTCCTCAATCGTCAACAACTGCAACTTCGCATGTTGCGTCCGCCCCGGCGAAACATAAAACCCCGCGCTCGCCGCCATTTTTCGCATCGGCTCGGTCGTCTGGTCTCACGCAGCAAGTTTGTCTCTTGCTGTCTCTCTCTCGCTCCATACGACGGGCTCAATTTCGTAATTACGCAATGCGTCAAGGACGGCAGGTGATACCCGTTGTTCTTGGTCATTTAGAAATGCAAAGGCACACGAATCGGGCGATCTGACCTCTCTCGTATCAATCCACTTCAATACCGCCGCTTCCGCCGTTTCTTTGCTGGGCCGTGTGATGGTTTGAAGAATCCGTTCCGGTTGCTTGCGAGATTTGGGAATCACGAAATCAAAAAGATGGTCATAACCCATTTTCCCGGTGAATTTCACGTTGGGCGTGTACCGAATATCGCTGATGTCAAGCCATTGAACGACATCCTCATAAAACAGACTAGCGACCATCGGAACCGCCAGATAGAACAAATCATTGACTGCCAGCATGGCTTGCACCAAATTGTGCTTGCGGGGAGCGAATGTTTCTGGCGTTGCGGAGACTTCGAGCCGCCCTTCTTTTTCGGCGATTCCAAAGCCGGCCAATGTCATCTTCAAGAGTGCCTGGCGCTTCGGGCTGTCCAGTTTACATCCACTGAGCATTAAGTCATTGATGGTGTACCCGTCATCCGTCATGGTAATGCTGTCGCCCTGCTTCTTTGCATAGACTTGCAGGTAATCGTTGTGACGATCCAGATAGGGGGTGGTGACTTCAACCCACTCGCTGCCGATTTCGCGCAGCTTTGTGCGGTCCTTTAACCAGTCCACATAATCGTCAAGCAGGTTTTGTACTTCGCTAATCATGGGAATAGTCCGGGACGAATTATCGGGGGTTCGACGACATTACAGTACCGCATAAAATCCTCAAGCACCCTCTGCAAATCATTCATGTCGGAAAAATTATCCGCGGGTACCGGCATCGCCCACTTGTCTCCATATCCTTCACGATAGACATGTGGGGCCTCTGAAAAACCGGGCATTGATCCCCGGCAAGGCCCTAAGAAGGGCCATGCCGGGGCTTGTTGGCAGGTTTTTCAGAGGCCCCATGTAAGTGCGGAGAACCAATTTCCTGTCCATCAGGATTCCGATGGGGTTTGCCACCGAAATCCAAACGCAACAGCACGACTACCTGTTTGGCGCGATTCTGATATGTGCCCTTTTGCAGATCAAGCCGGGCGCGGTGAATATCGAGCAAGAATGATTCCCTGCGATCTTCCGACAGGAGCGGGATGACAATCGACCCCCCATGCAGGGGATACTCCCACTCCGTATCGGATGCTCGAATCTTATTACATGCAAGCAGTTCGTCGGCTTCTTGCTGGGTAATGTCACTATCGGCCATATGAATTCGTCCCCATCATATTCTTGTTGGAGCAATCGCCGCGGCGCGCGAGCCGTCCTGTTCGGCGAACAGCACGTTGTAATCCGCATTGCTGTTGAACGGCGGGTCGAGGTAGATCAAATCCACCGACTCATCCGCGACGTGCCTGCGCAGAATGTCGAGATTGTCCCCGTAATACAACGTGTTGCCCGGTGCTTTGCTCATTTGTGAATCATACTCCTGCCGTTGATCTACCGAAACCCCCATATCGAGTGGCACGTCCCTCCCACATCGAATCCGCGAAGGTCGTCCGGGCTGGATGGGTTTTGTCTTGACTTGCAGGATACCGTACATTACACTAACGTCAAGTGGAAAATCATGGGACGCGCCGTGCGGGATGCGATGTGCGGTTTGCGGTTTAGCCGCTTGCGGCTGAGTACGCCCCCCGCATTCCGCACGGCGCATGCCCCGCAACTGGAACTCCCCTCATGGACCCCATCAGTCAGATCGTGCGGCAGCGGCGAACGTTGTTGGGGTTTTCTCTGGCGCAGTTGGCGGAGGCGGTGGGTTGTTCCAAGGCGTATCTGTCGGCGGTCGAGAACGACAAGCTCGACAATCCGCCCCGCCGGCCCGTACTCGAACGACTCGAACGCGCGCTGGGCATCACCGACGGCCAACTGATTCGACTGGCGGAGTGGCGACGCACGCCGGCCAGTGTGCGGGCGCAGGTTCAGCAGGTTGCCGCGGATTGGCGATCGATGGCGGCGTGGCTGAAGCGTGCGTCGCACACGCCGGTCGCCGAGCGGCCGGGGCGCGATCTGGATGCGCTTTATCGTTCCGGTCAGTTGCGGCGTCGCATCGAGCAATCCGCCGCGAACGTGCAGGCGATGCCCGGCTTGGGCATCTGTTATCAGGTTCCGCTGATCAATCGGGTGGCCGCCGGGTATCCCACGGAGTTCACCGATCTGGACTACCCGGCGCGCGTGGCGGATGAATACCTCAGTTGCCCGGATTTGTCGGACCCGCAGGCGTTCTCGGCGCGTGTGGTCGGCTCGTCGATGGAGCCGACCTATCACGAAGGCGACATCATCGTCTTCTCGCCCGCCAAGCCCGCCCGCACCGGCGCCGACTGTTTCGTCCGTCTCTTGCCCGATCATCACACCACCTTCAAGCGCGTTCATTTCCAGATCGGCCCCTCCCTCGACGCTCCCGCCCTGGACGATGACCATGAACCCACGCACGTTCGACTTCAACCGCTTAACCCCGCGTTCCAGCCGCAGGTCTTGCCCATCGACCAGGTGGCCGGGCTTTACCCCGCGGTGATGCGCATGCAGAAAATCGGTTGACCCGGCCCCACCCCACCGGCGGGCGGCGTCAGACCGTCCGGTTGTCTTGTCTTCCCGTTTTCCTGTTTTCACCGGCCCCTCCTGCGAACGCATCATCGCGCCCTCCTCTATGGGACCAAAGTCCCCGACAAGGCGCACCAACCGGTCGCATTCGCGCATCAACCGGAACCGGCGCATAAAAAAACCGCCTCGAAAGGCGGTTCAATCCGGCACGTCCCGGCTCAATGCCTGGCGCACCAGCGTGTCGCGTTGGTGGATGGACCGGGTGATCGTCCATCCATCAACGGGTGCGACACTTCTCTCCGTACACCAGCACGCCCGCAACAGACATCGTGCGACGGCCAAGCCGCACGAGGGCTTCTTTCACGCCCCCGCCCCCGGACGCCCCCGCCCCCGGACGCCCCGGAAGCATCCCTCGAAACCCGTCGATGACACAGCGGAAACCCGCTTCACCCGACCGACGGGCCGCGAAGTCCGAACCAAATCCGCATTCGTGTGTGTGAACCAGCCAGGAAAACCCGAAATCACCGCAAAACCACATGTGCGGCCCCTTTACACATCATCTTTCACACACATCTCCAATATCCAATGAAAAAAAGAGAAACGCACAAGCGCTTCTCTCTCAATTGCCCAATCTTTTCCGACGCTCCCTGTCGCAACTGATGCCTCCGTGCGATCAGCGGATCCCTATTGTCGTATTCGCCAATAAATGGCTAATTACACAAAAGAAAATACTCCACGATTATTCCCCCGTCAAGGAAAATCCATAACTTCGTTAAGATATCTTTCGCCCCGGTCGCCGTCTGAAATGCATCCCCCCGCACGTCCGGTCATTTTCAAGGGGCGGGAGCGAACCCGCGGCGGATCGTCGCCGATTTTTGCAAAAGGGAAGAACCCGGCGATTCGGGAACTCATAGGGCCACATTGGGCCCACATTTTCAACCGTCGCGGATGACGAGGCCGGCGGCCTGCTTCTTGCACTGCGGACAATAGTCGCGGTGAATCATATGCTCGGTCACCCCCGGCGCAATGTCCCGCGGAATGTCCTCAATGTACCGACGGCACGTTTGATCGCAACGCTTCAGCGGCCCGCCGCAATCCGGGCAACAGGACTCGCGATGTTCGCGGGTCTGAGTCGATACGCTCCGGCGTCGCGCGACGCGCCCCGCCGGCCCCGCCGCCGCGACCGATGGCTGCAACGTCCCGATCTGTTGAGCTTGTTGGAGCAATGCGAACACGGCCGTTTCCTCGCCCTGTCGATAGATCGCCCGCGACTGTTCCATCGTCAGCCCCGGCCCCAACCCCGCGATCATCGGCATCGTGACCGCAACGCTCATATCAAGGATTATCGGAAATCCCCTCCGCCACTCCCACAAAATCAATCTACTCCCCACGGCTAAAATGTTACAAATCCGCCAACGCAAACAATACCGGGCCATCGCAAGGAACTCCCACACTGACAATACCTAACAAAATACGATAATTCTCTTGCCGCCGCGGAAGGCATGGGGTATGCTATGGGGTTGGTTCTTTGAAAAGTGAGGTTCGCTGACCGCCCGGACACGATCCGCGTGGCCGGGCGGACACACGAAATCGGCGATTTCACGCCAAAATCTCGGTTTTCTCTTCCGGAATGGCCGGGCGGACACGGGGCGGACAAAAACGTAAATTA
>JBAYVY010000058.1:0-13212 GCA_041674345.1 Phycisphaeraceae bacterium
CGATTCGCCCTCGACCCACACGGATTCGGCGCGGGCGATGCAGGCCAGACACATCAGCAACAGGAACGATAGTGACAGGCGGGACTTCATGATGTTGCCCTCGTGAATTGAAGTTGCCTCTTATGATACTGCGGCACGGGTCCGAACGCCAGTGGGGATCGGGAGAATTCGCGGGAGGGGCGACGGAAACGGCGTGGAGACACCGTTGATCCGACAGATGTGCGCCAGTGCGATGCACACGCTGAAACTGGCATGAATCGGCGATGCGATTATCATGGACGATTCGCACCCACCTGCTGAAGGCGAACCACCATGAGTTTCATCACCGATGATTTTCTGTTGACCAGCAAGACCGCTCGCAAGCTGTATGACGAACACGCGGCGGATCAGCCGATTTACGATTACCACTGCCATCTGCCGCCGAGGGATTTGGCGAACAACCGGCGGTTCGGCAACCTGTTCGAGTTGTGGCTGGAGGGCGATCATTACAAGTGGCGGGCGATGCGCGCCGCGGGGGTGGCCGAGCGCTACTGCACCGGCGACGCCGAGCCGTTTGAGAAGTTCATGGCGTGGGCGAAAACCGTGCCGCTGACGCTGCGCAATCCGCTCCACCACTGGACCCACCTGGAACTCAAACGCTACTTCGGCATCGACACGATACTGAACGAAGACACCGCGCAGGAAATCTGGGACGAAGCCAACCGGCGGATCGCGGAGATGGATTGCAAGACGATATTGAAAAAGTTCAGGGTGGCGTTGATCGGCACGACCGACGACCCGGCGGACTCGCTGGAACATCACGCGAAACTCAATGCCGATTCGCCCTACGCCAACACGGTGATTTACCCGGCGTTTCGACCGGATAACTGTCACAAATTGGCGGATGTCAAAGCGTTCAACGGGTATGTGGACCGCGTGAGCAAAGCCGCCGGCGTGAAGTGCGATGATCTGGCGGGGTTCATGGCGGCGTTGAAACAGCGGCATGATTTCTTTCACGACATGGGTTCGCGGTTGAGCGATCACGGGCTGACCCATCTGCCTAACGTCACCTGTACGGATGAACAGGCCGCGACGATTTTCACCAAGGCGCGCGGCGGGCAACCCCTGACGCAAGCCGAGCAGGATCGGTTCACCGTTTACATGATGCTCTACTTCGGGCAACTCGATGCTTCACGGGGGTGGGTCAAGCAACTGCACCTGGGCCCGATGCGCAACAACAACGGTTGGGCGCTCAAAAACCTCGGCCCGGACACCGGCTTCGATTCCATCGGCGATTACCCGCAGGGCGAAGGGTTGTCCCGCTACCTCGGCACGCTGGCCGATCGGGAACAACTGCCCAGGACCGTGATTTACAACATCAACCCGCGGGACAATTACCTGTTCGCCACGATGGCGGGCAACTTTCCGGGCATGCAGTACGGGTCGGGCTGGTGGTTCTGCGATCAACTGGAAGGCATGACCCGGCAACTGAACGCGCTGAGCAACCTGGGTTTGCTGAGCAAGTTCGTGGGCATGTTGACCGATTCACGGTCGTTTTTGAGTTACCCGCGACACGAGTATTTCAGGCGGCTGCTGTGCGAATTGATCGGGCGCGATGTCGAGGCCGGGCTGCTGCCGCGCGATATGAAGTTGCTGGGTACGATGGTGGAAAACATCTGCTTCCACAACGCGAAGCATTACTTCGGCATGGCGCTGAAGGGGAAATTCGCATAGTGGAGGACGCGGCACCTTTTCCAAACACCGAGGTACGAAGCGGAACCGACGTTCACGGATTTGGCTCTGGTCGATTGGGGCGGGCCGAAGGACCGCCGGCATCGGATGAGGCCGGTCGGCGCGAGGTTGAAGGGGGATTGGGCGATCAGAGGTTGTGGGGATTGTCGAACAGGAGTTGGAGCATGGCGAGGAGGACGGGGATCCATGTGATTCCGACGGCCCATTCGCCGAGGTTTTTGCCGAGGGTGTAATTGCGTCGCCCGACATATTCGCAGACGCAGATGACGAAGGAGACCAGGGAGAACTTGAAGATGACCAGGCCGACCAAGTCCCATTGGCCCAGGACGTGATTGGCGATGGCGTTGACTTCGACGCCGCCGAAGTGGAGGAGAACCCAGGTGAACATGACGTCGAGTGAGCTGACGAAGATGTACCAGACGTAGTGGTGTGGGAACAGGACGCCTGAGGGCATGAGTCCGCCGAAGGTGCGGAGGTGTATCATGGGCCGGTCGCGTGATTGTGCGACGGCGGCGAGGTCAAGGGAGGCATATGTCCGCGTCATGGTTCTCGACTCCACCCCCGCTCCCGGCCCCCGGAAGTTTAGAAACCGGGCACGGGGTCATTGCATCCGTTTGGCCGGTGTGGGGAGGGCCGGGCGTCAAACGGCGGGTAGTACCTTATTATGACGCATGGGGAGGGAAAAAGCTGCAAAAAAATGGAGAGTTTTTTGCGAGGTGCGGCGTTCATTTGTGGCGGTTTTGAATTCGGACCTCGCAAATGTGGCAGCGAATAGAGCAACCGGCTTAGGATTGCTAAGCCGCGAGCGGCATTCGCGCTACAGCGTTTGCAACCAGGCGGCGAGCAGTTGGTGGTAGCTCTGGAGGTCGGTGGTGTGGGCCATTTCGGTGACGGTGTGGATGTTGCGGACGGGGCAGGCGAACACGGCGGTGCGGGTGCCCGAACGTGTGCGCTGGAGCATGGCGCCGTCTTGTCCGCCGCGTGGAAGGACACCGCGCTGGCAGGGGATTTTTTTACCGGCGGCGACCTTTTCAATGGCTTCGACCAATTTGATATCGGCGATGGTGGAGCCGTCCATGATTTTGATGCAGACGCCCTTGCCGAACTCGGTGACGCGCTGGTCATCGGGTACGCCGGGCGTGTCGCAGCAAAGGGTGGTGTCGCAGGAGACGCCGATGTCGGGATCGACGCCGAACGCCGCCGGACCGGCTCCGCGCAGGCCGACTTCTTCCTGCACGGTCCACACGGCATGAATCTCGCAATCGTGCTGCTTGAGTTGTTCCAGCGTTTTCAGCACGGCCCAGCAACCGACGCGGTTGTCCAGACATTGCGAAGCGACGGCGTAACCCATTTCAACGAACGGCGCGGTGAGCGTCACCATGTCGCCGATTTTGACCTTGGCCTTGGCCTGCTCGGCGGTGAGGCCCATGTCGATGATGAAGTCGCCGACTTCGGGGATTTTCTTTTTTTCCTCTTCGGTGGCGATGTGAATGGGCCGGCCCGCGGGATTCATCACCCCCGGCAGATCGCCCCCACCCCCGGAAGTCGCCACCAAAACATGTTTGGCGAAAAGATTGCGTGTATCGAAACCGCCGGCGGCATTGACGCGGACGTAACCCTTGTCGTCGATGTGTTTGACGATGAAGCCGATCTGGTCCATATGAGCGGCGAGCATGACCTTGACGCCCCCGGAAGTTTTTTTGCCGCCTTTTCGCGGTTTGCGCACCGCGATGAGATTGCCCATCGCATCGACGCGCATTTCATCGACCAGCGGCTTGGCGTGTTTGGCGATCAGTTCACGGACGCGGTCTTCCCGGCCGGGCACGCCGGCGGTCAGCACCAGTTTCTTCAATAGTTCCATGTTCAACCTTTCAAAAGCATTTTGCCAAGCCGCGAGCGGCTGTGTGGCGGGGTCGCATAGCATATCGCAAACTTTCGCGGGCTTCGAGGCGCGGGCTTGTTGCGGGTTGGGCGGATGGCCTTACACTGCTGACTGATTTCGCGTTGACAAGGATCGAGATGTCCGCCAAGAAGAACATGTTGATTAAGTTGGGCCGGCTTCTCAGCGGCATCGGCTTTCGGCCGGACTGGTATCTGATCCCGCTGGCCGCGGTGGTCGGCGCGCTGACGGGTTTGGTCGCGCTGGGCTTCGGTCGCCTGGTCGAGTTCAGCGAGCGCATGTTCCAAACCGAACTGGGCGAACAAACGCTCGGTCGATATGGGTGGGCGATCTTTCTCCTGCCGGCGATCGGCGGGCTGCTCGTGGGCCTGATTAAAAAACTGTTCCGTCTCCAACTGGTCAGTCACAGCGTGCCGGACGTGATCGAATCCCTCGCCCGCCGCAAGGGACTGCTTCACATCAAGAGCGGCATCTTCGCCGCGATCAACCCCGCCATCACCATCGGCTCGGGCGGATCGGCAGGACAGGAAGGCCCGATCATCCACATCGGCTCGGTCATCGGTTCGGTCGTCGGCCGCGCCCTGCACGTCAATCCGCAACATATGGGCACGCTCGTCGGTTGCGGCGCGGCGGCGGGTCTGGCGGCGATCTTCAACGCCCCCATCGCCGGCGTGTTGCTCGTCCTCGAAGTCATGCTCCGCGATTTCTCCCTCAAAACCTTCATGCCCGTCGTCATCGCTTCCGTGTTCGGCACACTGGTCCTCCAGGCCGCGTCCGGCCACAATGAAGCGCTGTTCGCCATGCCCGCCACGCTGCTCCAGTATCATTTTCGACTGCCCGAAATCGGCCTGTTCCTCCTGCTGGGCATCGGTTGCGGCTTCGCCGGCTGGGGTTTCGCCAAAGCCATGCAGTTCAGCGAACACGCCTGGACGAAGGTGAAACTACCCTCGTTCATCAAACCCATGATCGGCGGGTTGATCCTCGGCGGGTCGGGCCTGCTGTTCGTCATGCTGTTCCGCAAGCAACTCACCGGCGACATGCCCCCGTTCTTCGGCAACGGCTATCCGTTCATCACCTCGCTGATGACCCCCGAAACCTACCGCCATCTCACCCCCGGCAACGCCCTGCTTCTGTTGTTCGCGCTGGCCGCCGGGGCCTGTGTGCTGAAAATCATCGGCACGTCCCTCACCCTCGGCTCCGGCGGCTCAGGCGGCGTGTTCGCGCCCTCCCTGTTCATCGGCGCCACCCTCGGCGCGGCGTTCGGCATGGCCGCCAACATCCTCAACCCCGCGCACACCGTCAGCCCCGCCGCCTACGCCCTGGCCGGGATGGCCGGTGTTCTCGCGGGCAGCGTCCATTGCCCCCTCACCGCCTTCATCCTCGTCTTTGAACTCACCCGCGATTACCAGGTCATTCTCCCCGTCATGCTCGTCTCCATCATCGCCACGATCATCTCCCAGGTGCTCATGCGCGACAGCATCTACACCCTGCCGCTGCGCGAAATGGGCCTGCGTATCGGCACCATGAGCGACCTGACCGTCCTCCGCCGGCTGAACGTCGAACACGTCCGGCTCACCGAGGCCGTCACACTCTTTCCCGGCGATCCGGTCCAGCGCGTCATCGACCTGTCCGAACACTCCGGCGTGCAGGACTTCGTCGTCATCAACGTTTCCGGCCAGTACGTCGGCATGGTCAACGGCGATGACATTCGCACCACCCTCTTTGAACGCGAAGCCGTGCCTCTGCTGGTCGTCGCGGAAATCATGCACGCCGAACTGCCCACCGTGCAGCCCGATGAAACCCTCGACATGGTGATGGACAAGTTCAGCGTCCTGGACGTCGCCTCGCTGGCGGTGGTCGATCCCGGCGAAAAAAAAGTTCGCGGCCTGATTACCCGCGGACGCCTCATGCGATGCTATCGTGAAGCGCTCGATGAATCGTAACGATCTCGGATTGCGGATCAATGGCCGACCAAGCGTCATTTCGATTTTCACGCGAACAGCGCCTTCGCTCCGCCGCTCAGTTTGAACTGATGCGGCAACGCGGCGCGGTGCGGCACGCCGGCCCGCTGCGCGTCGCCGCCTTGCCCAATACGCTCGGCTTCAACCGCATGGGCCTGGCCATCAGCAAACGCTGCGGCTCGGCCGTCGAACGCAACCGCGTCAAACGACAACTCCGCGACGCGTTCCGCCTCTTGCAGCATGACTTGCCGCGCGGATATGACCTGGTCATCGCCGCCCGCGCCCACGACCCGGTGAAAAACTCGCAATATCAACAATGGCTGTCGGATGCGATCCAACGCCTCGATCACCACTGGAAAGAACACGGCCAACCGTGAACCGCGACGTTCCATCCCGCCCCGCGCAGCAACATTCAATTCACGGCCCCGAAGGGGTCGCGGGTTGTAGCCACGGGGGCAGCGCGGCGAAACCCGTGGAACATTCGGCGACACGCCCTGCCCCGGCAGGGGCGGTGGAAAGCCACAGCCCTTCGCTCTGCTCGGACAATCCAACAAACCTGTTCACCCGCGCCATCGGTGGTTTGCTCATCGCCTTGGTCTGGCTTTATCGCATCACGCTCGGCCCGGTGCTCGGCGGGCATTGCCGCTTTCATCCGACTTGCAGCCAGTACATGATCGACGCGATCCACCAATACGGCCCGGCGCGCGGCGCCTGGCGCGGCCTCAAACGCATCGCCCGATGCCACCCCTGGTCACAAGGCGGCATCGACGAAGCGTGAGGGGAATTATCGATTTCCGATTGCCGATTTTCGATTTAAGACACCCACGCCGATCCGCCTCCGCAAATCGGAAATCGGAAATCGACAATCAGGCATACCTTTCACTTCTCTTTACGGTTAACCTATTGTCATCGGGAGACCCTTCATGCGACTGGCGAAAAACATCGTTGAATCGTTCGGACGCCTGATGACCCAACCGGCCGTCGAACTGACGCGCAAACAGAAAACCGTCCGCTACTGGACCGACCTGACCCGCCACTGCGCCAGGGAACTGCACTACGACAAAGCCGGGCAAATGGCCGCGGCGCTGACCTATCACACGCTGTTTTCGCTGATGCCGATGGTCGTGGTGATGCTCGTGGTGTTGGCATCGTTCGTCAGCGACACCGAACGCGAGGGTTTCAAGTCGGACATCATCAACTGGCTGCTCAATCCCATCACGAAGGAACAAGTCACGCCGTCCGCGGATATCGGCCAAACTCCCGCCGGCAGCGAACATACCGACACTGACAATCCCCAGGTGCTGATCGACCTTGAGAAAGAACGCGAATTCGACGAAGCCCGCGCCGCCATCGCCGCATCCCTCCAGCAGGCCATCGATTCCCTTGAAAAAGTCAGCTTCAAAGGCATCGGCACCGTCGGCATACTCATCTTCATCTACGGGGCCACCGGCTTGCTCGCCACCATCGAAAAAAGTTTCAACCTGATCTACGGCGTGGCCAAGAGCCGCCCCTGGTATCTGCGACTGCCTCTGTATTGGACCGCCATCACCCTCGGACCCATCGCCATCCTCGGCGGTCAATTCGCACAAAAATGGTTCATGGACCTCATTGACAAAATCCCCTGGACCGGCTGGCTGGTCGGCCCGCTGGTCGTCCTCTCTCCGATCCTCACGATCTGGCTGGCGCTGACGCTGCTGTATCGCTGGCTGCCCAACACGCGGGTGCAACTGCGGGCCGCGGTCATCGGTGGGTTCGTCGCTTCTCTGATATGGGTTATCGCCATTCAGGGATTGAAGTGGTACTTCGACGGGGCCGCGATCAGGGGCATCTACGGCGCACTGGCGCTGCTGCCCTTGTTCCTGCTCTGGCTTTGGGTTTCCTGGCTCATCATCCTGTTCGGCCTGGAACTGGCCTATGCCGTCCAAGCCATGAAGGGCCGGCGATTCAAACACCTCGCCCAGAGCCAGGACCTGGTCATCGACGGCTCCTGGCTGATCCCCCTCATGCGGCACATCGCGCAAACCTTCGAGCAGGGCAAAATCTCGCAGGTCGATCAACTCGCCGACGCGATGAACCTGCCCGCCCGCGTCATCAACCGCATGTTGATCGCACTGGAAACCGCCAACCTTATCCATCACATCGGCGGCGACGACGAGCGCGGCGGCGGTTACACCCTCGCCAAACCCGCCGACCAGATCAACGCCGCCGAAGTCCTCCAGGCCGGCGAACAACTCACACCCACCCTCCGTTTCCTCGGCGAAGACCCCGCCTGGTCCATCGTCCAGGAACTGCACACCCAACGACAAAACTTCGTCGAACAAACCACCATGGCGCAACTGGCGAAAGCCCCAAAGAGGTAATCAACATGGGAGCCAGCTTCATCGGCCTGATCGTTCTGTCACTCGGCGGCATCCTCGTACTCGGCCTGGTGTTCGGCCTGTTCTGGTGGATACTCGGACTCGGCGAAAAAGACCGGGAATGATGATGAACCACAGAGGCACAGAGCCACAGAGAAAACAAAATCAAATTTTTTCTCTCTGTGGCTCTGTGCCTCTGTGGTTCATCACTGCTTCCACTGGATAATGCGCATCGATCACGGCATGCCAATCGCTCATCGACTTGACCGCGATGAACGCCTTGGCCACCGTATCACCTTGCGGGTGATGGCGTGAAAACTTGATGCCGAACTTGCGCATCATGCGCGACGCCGCCGCTTCGCCGTGCGATTTCACCGACAACTCAAAATGTTCGAGCAACACCGCGCGCTGCTCGGCGATCGTCGGCGGGATGATCGGCTCGCCGCGCTGGAGTTGCCGGGCCTGCCGGAAAATCCACGGATCGCCGATCGCGCCGCGCGCCACGCTCACGGCCTGCACGCCGGTTTGTTCGATCATCTCGAAAATCGCATGAGGCGTGAAAACATCTCCCGAACCATAAATGTGAAAACCATTCGCCATCTCGCGGCGATATCGCTTGGTCAATTCCGCCAGAAACGGCCACTTCGACGGGCCGATATATTTCTGTTGCACCGTGCGCCCATGCACCGTCGCCCCGGCGAATCCCGCTTCCATCGCGCCTTCAAAAATGCGGTAAAAGTTCGCGGTCATCGCCTCGCTGTCGTCGTATCCCCGACGCAGTTTCAACGTCAGCGGCAAATCGTCGCCCACCGCGTCCTTCACCGCTTTCAAAATATCAATCGCCTCGTCCGGCGAACTGAGCAGGTGCCCGCCGCGACATCGCTTCTTGATCTTTTTCACCGGGCACGCCAGGTTGATGTCGATCACATCGTAACCCAGTTTCACCAGAATCTTCGACGCTTGGGCGATCTCTTTCGGATGCGAACCCATCAGTTGCCCGGCGATCGGATGATCGGCTTCGTCGAGTTCCGCTTCCTTCAGGCCCTTGCCGCCGTTGATGAGGAACAGGTCGAGCATCGCCTCGGTGACGCAGAACGGGCAACCGTGCCGCCGCGCGACCAACCGCATCGCCGCGTCGGAATAACCCGCCAGCCCCGCCTGATAAAACGGCGTGGCCGCGGCCCAGGCGAAGGGACCGCCAGGCAATGACGAATGACAAAACTCGAATGACGAATGAAATTCCAAATCACAAGTTCCAACACGTCCGGTTCCGATCCGCGGCGACATTTGAACATTGGTTTTTGGAACTTGATTCGTCATTCGTCATTTATCACAGGGGGTTGCCCCGGAACACAAAGAACGTCATCATAGTACGGCTCGTGGATCGACTTCGCCAAACCTGAGGCCCGGCTCGTCATGATGAAATCCCAATTCACGCATCTCGTGGTCCTGTTCGCCATTGCCGCCGCCCTGATCGGCGGTTGCCAGGACGTGAAGGAAGCCATCGTCAGCGTCGCGCCGGGCGGCGAAGCGACCGGCGAAAAGCAGCCGCCCCGCGTTTATCCAGCCGACATGACCCGCGGCCAGCCCTTCGACATCGAAATCATCCGCGACGGCCGAAAGCGAATCTGGCTCGATAACCGCACCGCTCAAACCTATCACAACGTCCAACTCTGGATCAACGGACAGTACGGCTGCACCATCGACCAAATCCCCATCGGCGCCGGCCGCGATTTACACCTGGTCGATTTCATCAATCAGCACGGCGAACAGTTCCCCGTCGGCTCCGTCCTCGAACCCGAAAAAGCCCGCACCGTCGTACTCGCCGACCTCATCCTCGACGGCCAAATGCACAAACTCTACGTCCGCCTGCCCCCCGACTGGCAGACACCGTGAAATCATTTGGTGATTTGGTGATGTATGATTGGGTGAAATAGCGCCGCTTGCGACTTGGCATTTTTCACCGAATCACCCAATCGCCTAATCATCAAATTATCATGCCCTCACCCGTCCACATCCCACTGACCACCCCCCTGGCCGAACTTGACGGCGTGACTCCGCGCAAGGCCGCTCTCCTCCATCGGCTCGGCCTCAACACCGTCGCCGATCTGCTCAAACATCTGCCCTACCGCTTCGAGTTCTACGCCGGTCAATCCCCCATCGTACAACTGCCCGTCGATACCATCGCCACCGTCACCGGCACCGTCGCCAACTGCCGCTGGGTCGGCCCACAATCCCGCACGTTCGGCAAACAAGGCAAAGGGCGTTTCCAACTCACCCTCACCGACGACACCGGCTCGCTCGATGTCGTCTTCTTCAACGCCCATTACCTCGTCGGCAAAATCGTCGCGGGCATGCCCCTCATCGTCACCGGCAAAGTCACCCGCTTCAACGATTACCCCCAAATGGTCAACCCCAAATGGCAATCCGCCCCCGCCCCCGGAAGTTCAGATGGCTCAACCGATGGCGTGGCTCATGATGAAAAACTGCGTCCGGTCTATCCCGCCACCGAAAACTTACCCAGCGAACAAATCGCGCAATTCATCGAACAAATACTTCCGGGGGCGCTCACGCAGATCGACGATCACTTCGATGCCGATTATCGCAAAGCACGCGCCCTGCCCGAACTGGCCGACGCCTATCGCATGTTGCACGCCCCCGACACCGAAGACGAAGCCAAATCCGCGCGACGCCGCCTGGCCTACGACGAATTGCTGCTGCTCCAGCTCGGCCTGACGATCAACCGCCACTACACGCGCACGCAGTTCCGCGCCCCGGCCCTTCGCTGGTCCCCCGCCATCGACAAACATATCCGCGCCCGCTTTCCCTTCATGCTCACCGATGCGCAGGACAAAGTCGTGCGCGAACTGGCCGCCGATCTGCAAAAATCACAACCCGCCAACCGTCTCATTCAGGGCGACGTCGGCAGCGGCAAAACCGTCGTCGCGCTTTACGCCATGCTTCTCGCCGTCGCCGACCGCAAACAAGCCGCGCTCATGGCCCCCACCGAACTGCTCGCCGAGCAACATTTCGCTTCCATCTCCGCCATGCTCGCCGGCTCCAACGTCCGCCTCGCACTCCTCACCGGCTCCATCCCCCCCGCCGATCGCGCCGCCCTCATCAAACAAATCGCCACTTCCGGGGGTGGGGGCATCGACATCGTCATCGCCACGCACGCCCTGCTCACCGAATCCGTCCGTTTCAACGACCTCGCCGTCGTCATCGTCGATGAACAGCACCGTTTCGGCGTCAAACAACGAGCCGCATTGCGCTCCAACAAATCCGCATCCTCCGCCCCTCACGCCTCATCCCTCATCCCTCACACCCTCGTGATGACCGCCACCCCCATCCCCCGCACCCTCTGTCTCGCGCTCTTCGGCGACATGGACGTCAGCACCATCACCGCCCTCCCCCCCGGTCGCCAACCCATCGACACCCGCGTCGTTTCCCCCGAAAAAACCGACGAGGTGTACCGCTATCTCGCCAAACGCATCGACAAGGGCGAACAACTCTACGTCGTCGTCCCCGCCATCGACGACAGCCCCGCCCATCTCAAAGCCGTCACCTCACACGCCAAAAACATCCAAGACCACTACTTCCGCAATCATAAGGTCGCCGCCGTGCATGGCCGACTCCAATCCGCCACACGCGATCGCATCATGCGCCAGTTCCGCGATCATCAAATCGACATCCTCGTCGCCACGACCGTCATCGAAGTCGGCGTCGATGTCCCCAACGCCTCCCTCATGGTCGTCGAACATGCCGAGCGTTTCGGCCTGGCCCAACTCCACCAACTGCGCGGCCGGGTCGGCCGCGGTTCCAAACGATCGCTCTGCGTTTACATCGCCGAGCCGACCACCGACGACGCCGCCCAACGCCTCGCCGCCATCGCCAACACCACCGACGGCTTCGCCATCGCCGAGGCCGATTCCAACATCCGCGGCATGGGCGAACTCATCGGCACCCGACAGTCCGGCCTGCCCCCCCTCCAAATCGCCGACCTCGCCACCGATCTCGATCTCCTCCGCATGGCGCGACGCGACGCCATCGCACTCGTCGAAAACGACCCACGCCTTACCCATCCCTCCCACGCCCTGCTCCGCGGACGCCTGGTCAAACAATACGGCCCCGCCCTCGGCCTGGCCGATGTCATGTAACCACCGCAAGCAGATCCACTTCCGACTGTTTTTCGGAGGCACGCAGATCGAGCCATCGCAGCCGAACCGCCCCACAGCGATCGTGGCGAGAACCATCACCCACAAAATGCCACCGCATAACTTCATCACCCCATTGTATCTGCGACTGTCGGTCTTGCACCCGTCCAAACGCGAATTGTCAATCTGGCAGAAACCGCGAATTTGCCGGTTTCATATCCGCCCGTCATTTTTGAGTTTGCACAAAACCCCATTTGGCACGGCATTTGACCTTGGCTTGGTGCATCGGCGTCATCGGGACGCCGGCGTCAAAACCACTATTCCTGAAAGGAGATTCCCATGTTACCCACTCGTCGAAACCCAACAGCGGCCAGCATCTGGGCGGATCCCTTCGACCTGCTGCATCGTGACTTCGACCGCATGCTCAGCCGGTACATCGGTGACGACACCTCACTGGCCACCGCGTCTTACCCCATGGATATCTGGGAGGACGACGACCATCTCTACGTCGCCGCCGAGTTGCCCGGCTTCACCAGGGATCAGGTGAACGTCACGCTCGAAAACGGCATGCTCAGCATCATCGCCGAACGCCAGCCGGAGGAAGTCAAGCCCACGCATCACCTGAAGGAACGCCGCTATGCCCGCGTTCAGCGCACCATCTCGCTACCCATCGCGGTGGACGAGAACAAGGTGGACGCCAAACTCGACACCGGCGTGCTGACGCTGACACTGAACAAACGCGAAGAGGTCAAGCCCCGCAAGATCGAAGTGAAATAACCCCCTCTTTCCCCTCTCCCTCTCAGGAGGGTTGAAAAGAAGTGTCAGGGTAGGGGACCGCCGGGTCAAGCAGGCGTAGCGGAAGGGAGGCGAGCGCAGCGAGCCGGACTGAAGCGGAGCATGCTTGACCTGGCGGCGATTTTTCAGGCCGCCACGATCCTCGATGCGGTACGTTTCCAGGGGTGGTTGGGATCCGGTCGCCAGGGGGTACGGTCGGCGAGAGTGCGTTTGCCGGTGCAGGCCGCGCCTGTCGGCGAGGAGGGGACCGGGGGTTCGGCCAATTCCTTGAACGTCAGCGGTCGGTCCCGGCGTTGCAGCCGCAGCGTGCCGTC
>JBAYVY010000059.1:0-13080 GCA_041674345.1 Phycisphaeraceae bacterium
GTTTTTGAAATCATCATCATTCGCCCGCCACTCCGCGGCGCGCAGCGGCGCGACCGCCTTCAAAAAGGCGTCAAACGCCTCCCGGCTCAAACCCTTCAAATCGAAGTCACCCGACTTGTCACGGGTAATGTCGTAAGTGGCCGCGAACAGCCCCGTGCTCTCGACATGAATCGACGCGATGTCGGCGGGCTTCACGTCCAGCACCGTGCGATCCCGGTAAAACAACGCCGGTTTCATTACCGCGGAAAGTTTCACGCGATCCACCACATAACCCGTTGCTTCCGTCCCCCGGACAACAATCAGTTGGTTGTCGTTTCCCACGAATATGGTCAATTGATCCGGTTGCGTGGAACCGGCCAAGGTGAGTGTAATGGTCGCCAATTCAAGTCGCTTTTGCGCCTCCTCCATATGCACATAATCCGCGGCCTTCGTCTTGAACAGCGCATCGAACAATTGATCGGCGGACGCTGGTTCAAGTTCGTAACCGGGCTTGGGGTCGGCGAACGTCCAGCGACCGTCCGCCTTCTGTAAATGCACCACAGTGGCGGCATCGCCGGCAAGTGTGACGGCGATCTCACGCACATCGGTTTGATTGACCGGCGTCAATCGCGCATCACGCAGCGTGTTCAGCGGCTTGGTCAACCGATCAATGCTGTTCTTGCCGAGCGTGAAAACCACCGGGCGGTCGTCGAGCATCGCATGGTAAGCCGTGTTGTTCAGATCGGTCGGCGAACCGATGCGCAGCGTGTGCGCGATCCCGGTTTCTCCCGACGATTCGGCGATTGCCAGCGTGATGGGAGGGTGATCCAATCCGTATCGGGCCGGGTCCGTCGGTTGATCGGCGATGAACTTTTCAACCGCGCCGAAGTTGATCGTGTTGACCAACGCCTCCACCGCCGCCCCGTCGGCGCGGCCCGTCGCGCCCCGCGAAAACACCCAGTTCGTACTGTCCGCGCCGCTTCGGTCAATGGTGACGTTCAAATCGTCACGATGCAACACGACCTGTTGCACCTGGCCGAAGGGGATGTTGGGCAGGGCGGTGGAACGGAAATCCGCCGGGGTTTTGTTCAACAGCTTTTCGTGCAAATCGGCATTGACGACATAAACGTCGGGTTGCCCGTCAAGCCAGAGGTATGCGCCGCCCGCCGGTGCGACCGGGCCGAACACCAGCGTGTGTTCGCCCTTGTCGAGTTTCAACGTGAGAACCAGATCGGAAGGTATCATGTCAATCGGCAGATCGGCGGATTTGATTTTGCTGGTGTAGTGCAGCGACAGCGCATCGTTGACCAGTTCGTCGATCTTCCAGTCCATCATTTCGTAGGGGAAGGGCGATGTTTGTTTCCAGCCGGGCTTGCCGTCGGCGGTTTGCCGCTCGATGACGCAACCAGCGTGGCCGGATAGTCGCAGCGTGATCCGTTTGATCTGTGCGGGCAGGGGGTTGTCGGCAAGGAGCGGGATGCCGGCGGGGATCGGCTGCGTCTGTGATTGATCGTCAGGCGTTTGTGGATTCTTACGAACAAAGTCCGTCTCAAAAAGAACAAAGTATGCCCCGAGCAGGATGGCGATCATAAGAACGGTGAGTGTGGTTTTTGTATTCATGGGCGTTTGGGTTTTCGTGGCAATCACGGTCTGGCCTCAGAAGGCCATCCCGTGCTTAAATCACTTTCGACGGATGAACCAGACGGCCGCGCCGGCGGCGAGACAGAGAACGGGCAGGCCGAGCAGGACGATCCAGCCGACGGCGATGTGTCCGGTGGCGCTGATGGCGTCATATCGGCGAATGTCCTGCGAACGGGCGCTGGTGGCGATCAGGTTGTCCTGCCCGGCGAGCCAGTAGATGCTGTCGGTGAAAAGTTCGCCGTTGCCGGGGAAGAGTGTGTGGAGCAGGCGACCGGAGAACGGATCGCGCGGGCCGTATTGTGTGACCTGATCGGTGGCGAAATAGGGATCGGTGAGAACGACGATACGCTCATTTTTATCGGCGAAAGCAGCGGCAACGGTGAATGGGCCGGCGTTTTCGGCTGCGTCCTTTTTGGGCTGGCGACTGGTCAGATCGGTTTCGCCCCATGTATCGGCGGGCGTCTGGATGAGGGGCCAGGCCTTCGCATCGTCTTTGGGCGTGAGGGTGAGGGGCATGGAGGACAGGAGGATGCCGATCTGCCCGGCGAGCGCCTTGCCGACGGGGTGATCCTTGGGCCAGGTGGTGAGGGTCATCTGCATGGTGGGCGTGGGCCGGCCCGTGTTGGGGTCGATCAAGTTTTGCATGACCTGTATGGAACTGTCCACGGTGATGCCCAGTTCGCTGAGCGTATCGGCGATCGCGTCGGGCTGACCGAAACGCGACATGGGATTGGGAGCGAGAATGACGAACGCGGGCTGATGATCCTTGATCGCATTTTTCAAAGTTTCCGCTGTTTGTGTATTGGGCGGCATAAACGGCATCCGCGGATCAGGCGGGGACTGCGGCAGAAAGACCCAGACGATGGGTTGGTCTTTTTCGGGCTGGGGCTTGGGTTCGGGTGGGGTGGGGCCGAGTTGCGTGCGACGACCGGCGGGGTTCCACTCCCTGACCTCAAAGTTCATGTTTCGCAGTTGGGAAGCGACGAAACTGAACGGCCCGCCGGGTCCGACGGCCGATTGCTGGGCGGAGTTGACGAAGACGACCAGGGGCTTGGTTTTGAGCGTGATGGAGATGATAGCGCTGGTGAGGGCTTCTTCGCCCCGGAAGCGTTGTTCGGGTTGATGCCGCGACCGATTGTTTTCGGATGTGTCGATTTCATCCGTGTAAACGTCGTCCAATTTGATGACGGTGATCCGGTCGGGGGTCATGATGATGGAACTGTTGGCGCGCATGATGCTGGAACGCAACACGTCGTATTCGGTGGTGTTCACGGCATCAAGGGTATCGAGGGTTTGGGTGACGGGAGCGAGTATTTGGTTGAATGCGTTGCGTGCGCCGGTGAGGAAGTCTTTGACATCGGGGTGGGTGTCGCCGGAGGCGATGCGCTGGTCGAGGGCCTTGATGGCGAGACTGAGCAGATTGTCACGGAACTGGCGAAGCGGCTCGGCGGCCCGGGCTTTGAGGCCGGCATAATCCGGCAGGGGGGAGTCGGAAATTTTATCAATGGCGGCGGACAGATCGGCGAGTTGAAGTTGGTCATCAAGGGAGGAAAGCACTTGGGTTATTTGCTGGAGGAGTTTGCCGAGTTGCGGGTCGGCATTGGATTGGAGGAGGGGCATTTTTTGCGTGAACAGCAGGGATTGTTGTTTGCCGAACGCGCTGATTTGTCGGAGGGTTTTCCGGGTTTCGGTCAGGGCGTTCTGTGCGGGGATGAGTTGGGTTTTGTAACGGTCGGTGATCTGTGCGCAGAGTTTGCGGAACTTGTCGATGTCGGCGGCGGGCTGGAGATGGGAGACGGTGACGCGGCCGTCGCCCCAGCGTTGGTATTCATCGAGAAGGTCGCGGAAATAGCGTATTTTCTCGGCTGTTTCGAGGGACATGTCGGAGCCTGTGAGGAAGAGGGTGGTGATATCGACATCGCGGTCGAGATGGTTGAGGACTTGGCGGGTTTGAGGGCTGAGGGAGTATTGGCGAGTGGCGGTGAGGTCGATGCGCGTCCAGTTGCCCCACTTGGTGATGTTTCGCACGGTGATCCAGTTTGCGAAGATCACGATGGCGAGTGCGGCGAGGACGAGGACGGCGACGTTGAGGCCGTACTTGATGCGTCGTGACCAGACGGAGGGGGCTTGGGGGGTGGTGTCGTTCATAAGAATCTCAGATTGTCGATTTCAGTTTATGAATTGGGTGATATCGCTCTATTTACGTAAACCACGGTCTGCCGCTGAGGACGGCGTCATCCCGTGCTTATATTTTCATGAGGTTGATCGGAGGATTGGACGTTCGTTATCTCCATTTTCGGCTTTCGAGGGCTTTGACGGCGAGGGTGAGGAAGAAGGCGATGGCGGAGAGGAAAAAGACGATGTTGCTGATGTCGATGAGGCCTTTGGAGAAGTCATCGTATTGGCGGTTGACGTTGAGGTAGGAGGCGACGGGTGCGAGGGAGTTGGGGAGGAAGCGGGGTGCGAGTGCGGCGGCAATGGTGAAGATGAGGATGGTGAAGACGGTGAGGATGAAAGCGATGATTTGATTGCGTGTGAGTGTGGAGGCGAAGGAGCCGATGGCGAGGTAGAGACCGCCGACAAGGATGAGGCCGGTGTAGCCGGAGAGGATGGGGCCGTAGTCGGGATCGGCGTGGATTTCGATGATGATAACGTAGGCGATGGTTGGGACGAGCATGAGGATGAAGAAGGCGAGTGAGCCGAGCCATTTACCGGCGATGACCTGGAGATCGGAGACGGGGCTGGTCATCAGGGGTTCGATAGTCCCGCTGCGGAGTTCTTCGCTCATGAGCCGCATGGAGATGGCGGGGACGACGGCGATGAGAATCCAGACGATGACGGTGAAGAGTTGGCGGAGTTCGGCGGGCTGATCGGGTTGGAAAGTGACGGTGAGGAAGAAGAAGCCGGCGAGGAGCATGAAGAGACAGGTGACGACGTAGGCGATGGGGGAGTAGAAGAAGCTGGTGAGTTCGCGGGAGGCGATGGCGAGGGTGTTACGCATGGGGGACTCCGAATACATGCGGGCTGAAGCCCGCACGCCGGGGGCGTAGGGCTGAAGCCCTACGGCCTTAGGCGGCGACGATGTTGGATTGGGGGGCGGTGATCTGGATGAAGTATTCTTCGAGGGAGGCGCGTTCGTGACGCATTTCGCGGATGAGCCAGTGGTGGTTTTGTGCGGTTTGGCCGAGCGATTCGCGGATGTCGGATTGGGGGTCGTTGGGGGTGATGTGGGCGGCGCACCAGCCGTCGCGGGAATCAGCCCCCGGAAGTTTTTTCATTGCGTCAATTTGTACCTCGGCGACCCCCGGAAGTTTAGTGAATATGTCGCGGACGATGAGGGGGTCGGCTTTGAGTTCGATGATAATGCGTGCGGACTGGCGGACCTGTGCTTTGAGTTGGTCGGGGGTTCCCTGTGCGACGATTTTGCCGGCGGCGATGATGACGAGTTGTTCGCAGGTTTTTTCGGCTTCGGGCAGGATGTGCGTGGAGAGCAGGATGGTTTTTTGACCGGCGAGGGAGGTGATGAGTTTTCGGATTTCGGTGATCTGGGTGGGATCGAGGCCGGCGGTGGGTTCGTCGAGAATGAGGATCGGCGGGTTGTGAAGGAGGGCTTGCGCGATGCCGACGCGTTGGCGGTTGCCTTTGGAGAGTTGGCCGACGAGTCGTCGGCGGATGTGGGACAGGCCGCAATGGTCGGCCAGTTCGTCGATGCGTTTTCGTCGGAGGTTTCGGGGCATTTGGTGAAGTTTGCCGAAGTGGTGGAGATGTTCTTCGACGCGCATTTCGGAGTAGAGAGGGTTGGATTCGGGGAGATAGCCGATGGAATCGCGGACGAGGGCGGATTGGGAGAAGACGTCGTGGCCGTTGAGTTTGGCCGAACCGGCGGAGGCGGGCATGAAGGCGGTGAGGATTCGGATGGTGGTGGTTTTGCCGGCCCCGTTGGGACCGAGGAACCCGACGATGCGACCGGCGGGGACGTGAAGGTTGATGCGATCGAGGGCGAGGACGGGGCCGTACCATTTGGTGAGTTGCTGGACTTCGATCATGGGGGTGGTCCTGTTGTGTGCGCTGTGCGGTGTGCGGGGTGCGGGGTTCTCGCCGCAAGCCGCACGGTGCGTTAAGGTGCGCCGAATATCGGCTGCGTGTCAAGTGGGGGGGGGATAAATTGTGGGAACCGAGGTGGAAAGGTCCCCATCGGACTCAGGTAGAAGTGTCCCCATATGGAGACACTTCAGATCACTACTGTCCGGAGTCGAAGACGCCCAGATGCGTCTTTAGCGCGCTGGTCCCTGATCGTCGCATCGCATGGCTCGAAAATGCACCACGTCCGTCCCAGCAACAGAAGCCCATGAAGGGTTTGGGACCGGACGCGGTGCGAAGCCGAAACTCCCGCCAGTGGCGGGTTCGCTTCGGGCGTTGGGTTGAAGTCGTGAGCGGGGTAATGATTCCCGCGACGGCTTCTGTTGCTGGGGTACATCATGCCGCGCCATTTCCCAGAGTCAAGGGAAAATTTTCGGAGAAAGCCCCGGATCGGGCGTATGAACGCCGTTCACGAATGAGGGGGTGAGCGCTTGCATTCGCTGCAAGCACTCACCCGGATCGGCGCATAAAAATACCCCGCGTGTAGTTACTCACGCGGGGCTTGTCCGGGTGGGCTGTACGGCTCAACCCGTGTCGGTGCAGCGGCTTACGCCGCCGAGCCGTTGAGACCCGACGTTGACGACAGAAGCCGGAGAAGGGTTCCGTCGGGTCTCTGAAAGTGGAGCGGATGAGAGTCGAACTCACGACCTCTTCCATGCCATGGAAGCGCTCTCCCAACTGAGCTACCGCCCCATTTATTCAATTATCAATACCGCTATCTTACCCCGACAGGCCCGACTTGCAATGCAAATCGAAACTGCCGGGGCGGGGACAAAACCAACGAGAGCGACGGGGATCGAACCCGCCTTCAATCGGGCCGGATGATAGCACGAACGGGGGGGTGGGCACAAGTACGGGCACACGCCGGGGATTTTGAAGAAATCAAAGCAGCATGGTCACGGCTTACACCTGCCCAACGGGTCAAGGTGCTGGCGGTCGTGCGTGCTGCGTTGGGAGGTGTCGCATGATCCATATGGGCTTCACGCTGTCGGTCGATTGTTCGGCAGTGTGGTTCGTGGTGACGGATGGCGAGCGGTTCGCCTACTTCGAGACGTTCGGCGGTCGGCGTCGCACTGCGTGCGGTCGGGATGAAGTATCCATCCGCGTCGGGGATGAAACGTGGACCGTGTTGTACGGTCGGGTGCTTGAAGTGCGGCGAACGTCGGGGCACTTGGTCAGCGACCAGGTGGAATTGCTGGAACGCTTCGGGCGTCAGCTTGATGGAGGGGGTGCAACATGATGGCGTATGAGTGGCCGCGTGTCGGCGTCGAAATGTCGGTGCGTATCTGTGTTCGCCTGGCGGCATTGGGCGGATGGAGGTTGCGCCACGTCGATCATTCAAAATCAACCTGCACGGCGTATGTGCATTTCCGCCGGGGCGGTGAACGGCTCATCGTCCGGGTATCGGATCATCAGGGGCAACGCCCAACTGCGAGTTTCGATCACTGGCTACCGCACAAACCATCGCGGCTGCTGCGTGTCTTGGCACGCCTGACCAACCCGCAGGGCTTCCGGGGGAGCAGGGGTGTGGGGATGGCCCTGAATCCCCACATGGGGACGCGGCAAGGGTGGTGGTGTGTCGGTGCGTGGCCGACGCGGAATCGGTTGTGGGCTGAAACAAAAAAGCCGCTGGTGCATGTCTTGGCGGATGCGCACCAAACGGCTGAATGCGAGGAACATCATGGATGATACACGAATCACTGATGAAGGTCGAGGGGTCTTGGGTGCTGCCGGGGCAGCGGCGGTGCCCCCCGGCGATAGCCGGGGCACCGCCGGCCCGGCGGAGCCGGGCCTTAGTCTTGTCAAAGAGCAAAATAATTCTCCCGAAGGGCAAGAGAGGAAAATCATCAATGGAGTTTTCCCGGTGAGACAAGGCGGCAAGCTGCATCCTGAACATGGGCTGTCCAAGCGGATTGAGGATCAGCAGAAGGTGCGCGCGTTGTCGAAGCACATTCGCCGCGGCGTGTTCATCACACTGACCATCAATCGCGATCATTGGACACGCGAAGCGATCCGGCAACGGTATCAGCGGATGAACCAGACAGAACGGGACAAGGCCCGGCTGACTGCTGAACGGGTGGAACGCCTGCCGGTGGAGGAAATCGCCTACCGTGTTCTGTCCTCGCGTGTGTCGTTGTGCATGTCGCGTCGGCTGGGCTTCAAGGTGTGGGTGCGTGTGATCGAACCGCAGACAACCAGCGGCGACGGCTGGATACACTGGCACATCATCGCCGAAGCGTGGGGTACGCAGTGGTGCAAGTCGGGCGGGTTCGTCGCTCTCAAACGATTGGCGGCGGCTCTGTGGGCAACGTGGGGCCGGGAGTGCGAGGGCGGTCGGCCCGATTTGCAATTGGTGCGGAATCCCGACCGGTTGGCGTCTTACGTTTCCAAGTATGTCACGAAGGGCTGGCCAGCGATTCCGCCGTGGCTGCTGGAATGTGAGCGAAGTATTAGGCTGGTCGGGTTCTCGAAGGCGGCGGGTGATATCGTTCGTCAGGCAATGAACATTCAGCCGCAACGCCGATTGCAAGCCGATCATCTGCGGAAGCGTCGAAAGCGTTCACCGGGCAAGCTGCTGGATCGCCTGTGCGGTTCGGGCATGTCGTGCGTTGTCATACAGAACAGTCGATACGTCGGCTCGTTGAATGTGCCTTGGGAATCGTTGTTCATGCTCGAAGGGAGACTGCCGGAACTGAACCTTGTGCATGACGAATATGAAACATTCAGGGGTGATGTGGTGAGCAAGCCCCGATTCGTGCTGCAAGCGATCATCGGATCGCGGCAGAAGTGGTGCGAGTTCGTGGGGCGTGTCTTTGACGCGGCACGGGAGTTGGGCGTGGGTGAAATCATCGACGTTGTGCGACAGCGGGTGCGGGATAGATTCGCCAACGGCTGGCAGAAAATGCAAGCGGCGTAAAATAGTAGTTGACAATCCATCAGTGTCGTACTTATACTTTATTCGATTGGAGATTCATTATGCGAAGCCCCGGCGAAATGTTTTCAAAAGCGGAGTTGAACAAGGCGAAAGCGGAAACCGCTGCGCACCAAGCCGCGATGAAGAAACGGGGGTCACGAGAACGCAAGGAGGAAGCACAAGAACTGCGGGAAGATCGGAAGTTACAGAAAGAATTGGAGCAAGACCCGGAATATGTGAAGTTCATGGCGTGGTGCAAGGCCGTGCATGACCGTGGCGAGTGGGGGCCGTCGCCGGGCGGTGCCGCGATGGTTCTCGGTTGTTCGCGGGCCATGGTGGACCGGCTTGTGGCTGCGGGTGTGTTGGTGCGGAATGATTACCCTGAATCGGATGTGAAGTTCAGAAACATTCGCATCTCGCGGGCCTCGATATTGAAAGCACAACAGAACAAAAAAACCACGGGAAAGTGGAACGAAGAAAAGTTGCCTGACGGAGCGATTAAAGTGTGGAAGTTGCCATGAAAGGAGTCCGGGTTATGCCAGTAGTCGAACAGTTCATCAAGTTAAAAGAGGCGGCAGACCTGTTGGGAGTTCATATCCGCACGCTGTATCGGCTTATTGCTGATGGTCAATTTCCTCGGCCATTGAAGGTGCGGGGGTGTTCTGTTGTTCCATTGTCGGCTGTGTCTGCTTACCAAGAAAAAATTATGCGGGGGATATCACGATGATGCGGTTTGTGTATCAGAAATCGGTGAAGCGGAAGGGGAAGAAGGCCAAGTCCCGGATGTGGTACGGCAAGTACCGGCTGCCGCGTGATACGCGAATCACATATGTCGCGTTGGAAACCACGGACAAGCGGATTGCAGATCGGCGGCTGGACGAAATTATCACACAAACCGAGCGTGAGCGTGAGGGGATTCTTGCGCCGAAGTCGATGCGGGATGGTGCTCAACGGGCGATGAAAGAACATCTGGCGGATTGGATCGCGGACGAAAAGCGGCGGGGTCGGGTGCGTCGCTATTGGCATCTGGTCGAGTTGCGAATCAACAAGCTGATTGCGGCTTGTAGCTGGTCGCGTCCTCGTGACGTGTCGGCTGATTCTTTCACGCGGTGGCGGTCGGGGGCAACCGGATCGGCGAAGACGTTGAACGATTACCTTGACGCGGCAATGGCTGTGCTGAATTGGATGAAACGCAATGGGCGTATCGCATCGAACCCGCTGGAAGTCGTGGGTAAAGTCGAAACACGCGGCAAAGCGAAAGTCCAGCGTCGAGCGTTCACTGATGACGAAATGAAGCGGCTTCTTGACGTGGCCGGCAAACGACGAATCGTCTATCTGCTGGCGGTCCATACGGGGCTGCGGCGTCGTGAGTTGTTCCTACTGCGATGGTCGGACGTGGTGTTGGATACCCCGCGTCCGTTCCTTCGTGTGAGGGCTGCAACAACGAAGAACAAGCGGGATGCTGTCATTCGTCTGGTGGATGAAGCGGCGGAAGAGTTGCGGCGGTTGCGTCCTGAATCGGTCAACGGGTCGGCTCGTGTGCTGCGGGGCCTGATGCCGCTGATGCGGACATTCAAAGCTGACCTGGCTGCGGCTGATATCCCGTTCACCGATGGGCAAGGGCGGCGGGCCGACTTCCATGCTCTGCGTGTGACGCTGGCGACAAATCTTAGCCGGGGCGGTGTCTCTCCGCGCGTGGCAATGGAAATCATGCGGCACAGTGATATCAAGTTGACGATGAAGAATTACACCGATGTGTCGGCGTTGCCGTTGGTCGAAGCGATGGATCACCTGCCGCGTTTCCTCCCGACTGAACCCCTGCGGATGACGGGCACGGAGTGGGCACAAATACGGGCACACGATGCGGTCGCGGGGGGGCATGTCCTGTCACGGCATGACAGAACCACCAGCGGGGCCGGTGGTTCACAAGTCGTTGTGAATTCTGTTGTTGGGCACGATCTGACACACCTTGTCGCGGGCGGTCATATCACTGAAATTAACGAGAGCGACGGGGATCGAACCCGCAACCTCCGAATCGACAGTCCGGTGCTCTAACCAATTGAGCTACGCTCCCTCTCGGGACCGACCAAAGCCAGACGAGATATGTTAGCCATCGGCCCGATGCTGTCAACTGCCAGCGCCGCGTTTGTGGGAAACGGATTTGTAATTCACCCGCGGAAGGGGGGAGGGAAACTCGAAACTCGAAATCCGAAACTCGAAATCCGAAACTCGAATCAAATCCGAAACCCGAAACCACCGGCTCCCTCTCCGTTTCGAGTTTCAAGCTTCGAGTTTGATTCGTCATTCGAGTTTCGTCATTCGGATTTCTACTTCGCGTTCTTGCTGAACCACGCCTTGGACCCTTGCGGGTCGGGCTTCATCGAATCGGCGCCCGGCTGCCAGTTCGCCGGGCACACCTCGCCGTGTTCCCGCACGAACTGAAACGCCTTGACCAGCCGCAGCGTTTCATCCACGCTGCGACCGACCGCCAGGTTGTTGATCGTCGCCTGCTGCACCACACCGTCCGGGTCGATGATGAACAAGCCGCGCAGCGCCACCCCGTCCTTCAGTACGCCATACTCCAGCGCCATCTTTTTGTTCAGGTCCGCCAGCAGCGGGTACTTGAGTCCCTGAATCCCGCCGGCGTCGCGCGGCGTGTTGGTCCACGCCAGATGCGTGAATTTGCTATCGACGCTCACGCCGTAAACTTCCGTTCCGATGTCGTGAAACTCTTTGAGCCGGTCGCTGAACGCCAGAATCTCCGTCGGACACACGAACGTGAAGTCCAGCGGATAGAAAAACACCACCGCCCACTTGCCCTTCAGGTCATCCAGTGCGACGGTTTTGAACTGACCATTGCAAACCGCGTCAAGACGGAAATCCGGAGCCGGTGATCCAACAAGCTGAGGCATGACAGTGATCTCCAAAATAGGCGGGGGCACTTCAGTGCCCCCGGCGTGAATGTTCCATGAACCGCGACCCGGGGCGACCTGTCGCCCCACAAGACCCAACTCTAGGCAGAGGGTATCCCCGCAATCAAGTCATCCGACGAAAAATTCGCCGGTCCCCCGGACTGAACCTGAGTTCTTCCGAGTTTTCTCCATCGAAATATGTTGCATGTCGGTGGCAACGTACTTTGATGGGCATCAGGATCAAGGCCCACCATTGATTCATCGGCGCTGAAATGCCTGCGGAATTCTGCGACCTTTTGCGTCACCCGCTTGAATTACAAACCCATCTTGAAGAACTACGGTGTGTTTGGAGTTACTCGGGCGTCCAGCGACAATTCCTCCGAAAACAACCCATCCTTTTTCAAGCTGATCCGCAATACGGAGACAAGAAAGCAAGACGATGTGCCCGCCCGTCTCCATGATCACCAGTTTCACCTGCTGGTTTTGATTGTCCATCGGCAAATCCCCCAGCAGATATCCGGAGGCCGTCACGGGTTGCCCGATGGGCGGATTTTCTTGGCCCAATGTCCCACGCGCAGCATCGCTTACCATTGTCAAAACTTCCGGTTCCCGCACGACATTGTTCAATAAAATCTGGTAGCAAGCTTGAATCGCCGCTGCGTATTCATCGTCTTTTCGGTTCGCTTTGGCTAGCGTATCAACGGCCCGATTAAGAACAATCTGGATGGTACGGGGATCATTCAGGTGAGTTTTCTCACCATTGCAAAGTGAGCATATGGTCGTCCGGGTGGTATATATCGGATATGAATAGATGCCCTCCGTCCTTCGCCCGGTTTCTGTCCGAGTGGTTATTTTTCCCGTGCCTTCGCATCTTGCGCAGCGGACGCGTATGCCCACACCTACAAGCCGAAAAATCTGTTGCAACTGCTTGGCTTGTATGTCTTCCTTCAATGGATGCTGCGGAATCGAACTCGACGCGATCGTTTGCAGGGATTCATCTCCGTACTTTTCCTTGGACTCTGCAAAACCGATGGGATCAGCGGGAACGGACTTCAGCATCTGTCGGACATGCTCGAAGCTGATTGCGAAGTAGGCATTATTAACATTGTTACTGCCGATCCGCATCGCCTGCCATGTGTTGACGCCTACCACTTGCCCGGTTACATCCACCAGAGGGCCACCCGAATTGCCTGCGTTGATCGAGCAATCCGTTTGTATCCAGCGAGAAGAAGGCTCACGGCTGACAGATTGCTGCAGTTGCTCCGGAAGTTGGCTGAATGTCCTGATGCCACTGACGATCCCTTTTGTCAGCGTGTAACCCAGCCCCAGTGGATAACCGATTGCCCACACATCTGTGCCGTCATGTGGAACTGTAACCGTTCACGGGTGATCGCCGTTTTTGAGCCAAAAACGAATGTTTGTCGAAAAATGGTCGAACATTGGCTCGTCTTACCGCCGTTTTTGAAGCAGAATCGAGGCTTTTTGACCCCGTGA
>JBAYVY010000060.1:0-13022 GCA_041674345.1 Phycisphaeraceae bacterium
ACTTCCGACTTCCGAATTCCGACTTTCCCCCCGATTTTCCCCAGCGATTCGAGTGCGCGGATGACGGCGGTGAGTTCCATGCGATTGTTGGTGGTGTCGCGTTCGCCGCCGCTGTCGTGGTATTCGTCGTTGTTCTGGGGGTTTCGGCAGATGTAGGCCCATCCGCCGGGACCGGGGTTTCCGAGGCATGCGCCGTCGGTGAACAATTGGATATGTGGCCGGGAAGTTGGCATGGGGGCATGATAGCGGAATGTGGGCGGATGTGGGCGAGTGTTGATTGGGGAATTTGGGGGGGGGCTAAGCCGCAAGCGGCGGGGGTTATCCATTTTTCCGAGAGCGCATGGATGTGCGTGATGCGGGGTGAAAGGGGCGGGTTGATTTGGCGTGGGGGTGGAATGAATGGGACAGTGAAGGGGTAAGGCATTGCGGACGTGATCTGATCCGGGTTGGGCGGAAGGGGGCGCGATTTCGGGGGACGAAGGAGCCGGTCGTGAGCGAATCAGGTGAACAGATCGTGCGAAACAGGGTGGCTGGTTGCCCGCCGGCGGTGTTACGCAGTGAGGTGTATGAGGACGAGGCGACCCGGTCGCTGGTGGAGCAGTTCATCGCGGATTTGCCGGGTCGTCTGGCGGCGATGGACGGTGCGTGGCGTCGAGGGGAGATGGCGCACCTGTCGCATCTGGCGATGTTGTTGAAGGGAGCGGCGGGGGGATTCGGATACCCTGACATGGCGCAGGCGGCGGAGGAACTGTCGCGGGCGGCGATCGGCGGGGAGCCGATCGTGCAGGCCAGGTGTGCGATTCACCGACTGGCGTCGCTGTATGAGGCGGCGTTACGGGGGATTGAATGGAACGGGAGGTGAACCGGCGGGAAACCGGAGGGGCGCGGGGGAACTGAAGTTCCCCCGCCGGGAAAGGGTGACTGAGGGGATTCGAACCCCCGACCCCCTGGACCACAACCAGGTGCTCTAACCAACTGAGCTACAGTCACCACGGGTCGAGTCATCTATTTTGCGTCGGTCGGGTCCGCGTGTCAAACGGAGGCGGGGGGCTTAGAATGCAAGTCGGAAGTGGGAAGTCGGAAGTGAAGGCCCCGCCTCTGAACTTCCGACTTCCGCCTTCCCACTTCCGACTTTTCTCCCCCCGGAGTTTTCCGCCATGCTGATTCTCACCGTGTTGCAAGGGCCGGACAGGGGCAAGCGATTTGAGTTGCCCGACAACGAGCCGCAGATCATCGGGCGATCGAGCGAGGCGTTGCCTTTGACGGACATGACGATATCGCGTCGCCACGCGGAGTTGACGCCGGACGACGGGCAGTGGCTGCTGAACGATCAGAAGTCGGCCAACGGCACGTACCTCAACGGCGTGCGCGTGGCCAAGCCGACGCTGCTGAGGCCCGGCGATCAGATTCGCACGGGGGCGACGCTGTTCATGTTCGGTCGTGAATCGGGGCGGTCGCAGCAACATCCGGTGCATGTGGTCAATCCGCGGGCGATGGAATCGGCGGTGGAAAAGACCATCGCCAGCAGCGACGATTCGGTCATCATGGCCGTGCCCGAACCGTCGGCACAGGCGGTGCAGCAGTTGTCGGTGATTTACAAATTGATGCAGGTGATCGGCTCCAACTTCGACCGTCAGGTGTTGCTGGAGCGTGTGATGGATTTGGTGTTCGAGCATTTCGCCGCCGACCGGGGGTTCATTCTGTTGCAGGACGCGGGCATGGCGAACCTGGATCAGGCGGTGGTGCGTTACCGCAAGAAGCCGCGCAACAAGGACGAGCGCGACATCATGGTCAGCAAGACGATCATCCAGCACGTCATCAGCCGCAATGAAGGCGTGCTCAGTTCCAACGCGATGACCGACCGGCGATTCGCCCCGGCGGACAGCGTACAGGCGTTCGGCATCCGCTCGACGATGTGCGTGCCGATCCGTTTCCGCGAACGCACGTTCGGCGTGATCCATATCGACAGCCAGGTCGCCAATTACACCTATACCGAGGATCAGTTGCGGCTGTTCACCGCGATCGGCGCGCAGGCCGGGCTGGCGATGGCCAACGCCGAGCTGTATCAGCAGGGCATGCAGAACGCCCGTCTGGCGGCGGTCGGAGAAACGGTCGCGTCGCTGTCGCATTCGATCAAGAACATCTTGCAGGGCATGCGCGGCGGGGCGGAGGTCGTCGAACTGGGCATCCGCAAACAGGATTTCAAATTACTATCCAACGGCTGGGACGTGCTGTCGCGCAACCTCACCCGCATCTATGAACTGACGATGAACATGCTGGCGTATTCCAAGCAGCGAAAGCCGGAGTTCGCCATGACGCGGTTGCCCGCGTTGTTCGAGGAGGTGGTGCAACTGCTTCAGCCGCAGTGCGACAAACGGAACGTGGCGCTGATGACCGAGATCGAGCAGGACATGCCGCCGATACCCGCGGATTCCGGCGGATTGCATCAGGCGATTGTGAATCTGTTGAACAACGCGCTGGACGCGGTGGAGCCGGAGTCGGGCGTGGTGACGCTGCGATGCGGTTACGACGCGCTGTTGCACCAGGCGACGATCGTGGTGTCGGACAACGGCGCGGGGATTGATACGCAATCGTTGGCGCACATCTTCCAGCCGTTTTATTCGACCAAGGGCCAACGCGGCACGGGGCTGGGCCTGGCGGTGACGAAAAAAGTGATCGACGAACACGGCGGGCGCATCGAGGTCAAAAGCACCCCCGGCCAGGGCACGACGTTCACCATCACACTCTCCACGGATTCGGCCATCGACCCGAGCGAAACGACGTCGTGAGACGATTGAAGTTCAAAGTTTCAAGTTCAAAGTTCAAAATTGCGTGTTGTTCCCTCAACTTTGAACCTTGAACTTTGAACCTTGAACTTTGAACTAAAACAGCTTCCCCTGTTCCTTCGGGTCCGGCGGGCGGGTCATGATGTCGCGCACCTCGTCGAGCAACGCATCGAGATCGCGGAACTGTTTATACACGCTGGCGAATCGCACGTAGGCGACCTGATCGAGGTTGCGGAGGCGTTCGCTGACGGCTTTGCCGATCTCCATGCTTTCGACTTCGCGGTCGAACCGGCGGTACAAATCCTCTTCGACGCTTTCGACGAGTTTTTGAATGACCTCGGCGCTGATCGGGCGTTTGTAGCACGCCATTTCAATGCCGTTGCGGAGTTTTTCGCGGTTGTAGGGAACGCGCGTGCCGTCTTTTTTGATGACGGTGAGTTTGATCGTTTCTTCAACGCGCTCATAGGTGGTGAATCGCCGGCCGCAACCCACGCATTCGCGGCGGCGACGAATGACACGTCCGCTCTCAGCCGAACGGCTGTCGATCACCTTGTCGTTGTCGGCCTGGCAGAATGGACAGATCATGGGGGGCATTATAACGGAGGAGCGAGGGGTGAGGGGTGAGGGAAGAGGTGGAGCCGCAATGATTGTCTTCCCCAGCCCCTCTCCCCATCACCCCTCTCCCCTCGGTTGTGCTACCATATTTCGCTCGCTGGAGATTCACCATGAAGATCACATTACCCGACGGCAGTTGTAAGGAATTCGCAGGCCCGGTCACGCCGCTGGCGGTCGCCGAGTCGATCGGACCTCGTTTGGCCAAGGCGGCGATCGCCGCGAAGGTCGATGGCCGGATCGTCGATTTGACCGCGCCCATCACCGCCGACGCCGCCCTGTCCATCATCACCGCCAAAGACGATGACGCCGATGCCCTTTACGTCATTCGCCACTCGGCCGCGCACGTCATGGCCGAGGCGATTACGAAGTTGTACCCGCAAACCAAACTCGTGTACGGCCCGCCGGTCGATAACGGGTTTTACTATGACATCGACCTCGAAGAACCGCTGCGCGCCGAGGACTTCGCCCGCATCGAATCCCTCATGGCCGAGATCGTGAAGGAAAACCGCCCCTTCACCCGCTATGAACTGCCCCCCGAAGATGGTCTGCCGAAGCTGAAAGAAGAAGGCAACATCTACAAAATCGACAACGCCGAGCGCGCGTTGCAAACCGACCCCAACGCCCGGTTGTCGTGGTACGTCACCGGCGAACCGGGCAAAAACTGGGAAGACCTCTGCCGCGGGCCCCATGTGCCGGCCACCGGACGCATCGGCGCGTTCAAGGTCATGAGCGTCGCACGGTCCCACTGGAAGGGCGATGTCGAATCGCAACCTTTGCAGCGTGTGTATGGAACCGCCTTCGCCACGCCCAAGGCGATGGAAGATCATCTGCAACGCCTGGAAGAAGCCCGCCAGCGCGATCACCGCGTCATCGGCGCGAAGCTCGGCCTGTTCACCATTGACGAGCAGGTCGGCCAGGGTTTGATTCTGTGGAAACCCAAAGGCGCGATGGTGCGCTCGCTGCTCGAAGATTTCATCAAGCGGAAACTTTTCGAGGTCGGCTATCAGATCGTTTACACGCCGCACATCGGCAAGATCGACCTCTACAAAACCAGCGGACATTACCCGTATTATTCCGATTCGCAGTTTCCCCCGATCAAGATGCGGGGCGAGGATGCGGAGGAATATCTGCTCAAACCGATGAACTGCCCGCATCACATCAAAATCTACGCCTCCGACCCGCACAGCTACCGCGACCTGCCGCTGCGTTTGGCCGAGTTCGGCACAGTCTATCGCTTTGAACAATCGGGCGAACTGACCGGCCTGACCCGCGTGCGCGGCTTCACGCAGGACGATGCCCATACCTTCTGCACACCCGAACAGGTCAAAAGCGAATTCCGCGCCACCATCGAACTGGTGCAGTTCGTCTTCAATACGTTCGGCTTCAACGATGTGACGATCCGACTCGGCCTGCGCGACCCGGATTCCAGCAAATACGTCGGCGCCCCGGAATTGTGGGACAACGCCGAACGTGAACTGCGCGAAGTGCTGAACGAAATGGGCATCGACTACGTGGAAGCCGCCGGTGAAGCGGCGTTTTACGGGCCGAAAACCGACTTCCTGGTGCGCGATGTGATCGGCAGGCAGTGGCAGTTGGGCACGGTGCAGCTCGATTACAACCTGCCGCAGCGGTTCAATCTGGAATACATCGGCGCGGACAACGCGGCGCATCGGCCGGTGATGATTCACCGCGCGCCGTTCGGTTCAATGGAACGCTTCATGGGCATTCTGATCGAGCATTTCGCCGGGGCGTTCCCGCTGTGGATCGCGCCGCAGCAGGTGCGCGTGCTGCCGATCAGCGACAAGTTCATGGATTACGCGGCGAAAGTGCATCAGCAATTGCGCGCGGCGGAGATGCGTTCGTCGCTGGACACATCATCGGAGCGCGTGAACAACAAAATCCGCGTCGCGCAGGAAGAAAAGATTCCGTACATGCTGGTGGTCGGCGGCAAGGACGAAGCGGCGGGCACGGTCAGCGTGCGCTGCCGAACCCGCGGCGACCTGGGCGCGATGTCGCTCGATGCGTTCATCACCGCGGCGCAACAGGAAGTCGCCTCGCACGGCAAGCGGCAGATTCAAATGTGATGGGAATGTGCAAAGGCAGACCCGTTTTCGCCCCGAAGGGGGCGCGCGAGTGTAGCCACGGGTGAAGCGCCCCCGGAAGGGGAAGCGCAACCCGTGGAAATAAGTCGTGTTTGAATTTTGCCCCGGTAGGGGCAAAGGAAACGTCCAAATTGGTCGCCGGTTCCCTCCGCCCCTGTGGGGCGGAATGTATCGCCTTCCATGATTCCACGGGTTTCGCTTCCCCTTCCGGGGGCGCTCCACCCGTGGCTACATTCCATGACCCCTTCGGTGTCGTATAATGGGAAACGATGCAAGCCGAAGTCGTGGCTTCGTCATCCTTCATCAACACGGAGCGACCGCGATGAGCGAACACCCACAGGCGATCATGTCCGGGCGGATCAACAAAGGCATGTCATTCACCGAACAGGTATGGGCGGCGACATCGCGCATCCCCAAAGGGAAGGTGACGACCTACGGCGCGATGGCGAAGATGTTGGGCCGGCCCAACGGGGCGAGGGCGGTGGGACAGGCGCTGGGGCGCAATCCGTTCGCGCCGCGTGTGCCGTGCCATCGCGTGGTGGCGGGGGACGGTCGGCTGACGGGCTATTCGGGCACCGGCGGCGTTGGCAAAAAGAAACAGATGCTCGAAGCCGAGGGCGTGCGATTCATCGGCGACCGCGTGGACCGGGACTGCGTCATTGCGTTGGCGTGAGCGGCGGTGTCTGATAGAATGTTCGCGACATTCTTTTTCTAAGGGGCTTTTCATGTTGACCAGATTCACCGGTATCGGGACGGGGTTTGTCATCGGGTTGATCGGCGTGTTGTGTTTCGCGGCGACATCGTTCGGCGCGGTTCCGGGGGCGGAGGTGCCGCTGGCGGATCGGTTGCCGGACGATGCGATCGTTTACATCGGCTGGGTCGGTTCGTCGAAGCTGGGGCCGGGCTATGAACAGTCGCACACCAAGGCGTTGATCGGCAAGTCGGATTTGAAGGCGTTGGTGACGCAGGTCTGGCCGCAACTGCTGGCGAAGATCGCGCAGGACGCCCCGGAGGGCGCGAAGCAGGCGGGTTTGGTCGAACGGTTGCTCGAACAAGTATTGGCGTATCCGACGGCGTTTTACTTCGGCGGGATGGATGCGGAATCACATACGCCCCGGCTGGCGTTGATTTGCGACGCGGGGGATGAGGCGTATGCGAAGCCGATTGCCGACATGCTCACGCAATTGATCGGCAGAAATATCATATGGCAGGTGCAGCAACAGGGCGGGCGGGTGATTTTCCGCACCGCCCCGGTCGGGCCGGCGCTGACCGGCGCCCTCGTCTCGCCGCTGTCGGCCAACCCCGCGTTCGCCGGCGCGTTGAAGCAGGCGCATGTCACGCCGGGCGACCCGGTGGTCGCGGTTTACGTCGATGTGCCGAAACTCATGGCGGTGATCGAACAGATGCGACCGCCCGGCGCGGATGCCGAGAACTGGGCCAAGCTGCGTGATGCGATGCGTTTGACGGACCTGCGTCAGGTGATGTGTACCGGCGGGTTTGACAAGGGCGACTGGGTGACGGGCATGTACGTCGGCATCACGCCGCCGGCCCCCGGAACCGGCGGCATGGTGCAAATGATGCGCGGCAAACCGCTGGACGAATCGACGCTCAAACTGATACCGCAATCGGCGGCGATGGCCGGGGCGGGGCGTTTCGATCTGACGCAATTGTTCGATGGATTGCGAACCGTCGTCGGACAGATTGACCCGGAAAATGGGCGGCAGTTCGACGCGACGATCAAACAGTTCGATACGCAGCTGGGCATGAGCATCCGGGACGACGTGTTCGGTTCGCTGGGCGATCAGTGGGCGTGGTACACCGACCGCAACGTCGCCGGCGTGGGGATGTTGGGCATGGTGGCGATCAACCCGCTGCGCGACCCCCGGAAGTTCGGGGAGGCCCTGCCGAAGCTGACCATGATGGCGAACATGATGATGATGGCCGCCACACAGGGCCAGGAGTTTCATTTCAGCATTCGCACGACCGAAGTGGACGGCGTGACGCTGCATTATTTCGCGTTGCCGGCGGTGGCGCCGACGCTGGCGATCAAAGACGGGCGGATGTATCTGGGATTGCAGCCGCAAACCGTCGTCGCGGCGATGCGGACGGCGAAGGCGGGGGGCAAGTCGATACTCGACAATGCGGCATTCGCGCGGCTGCATCGCGCGTGCGGCGGTCAACCGATCGCGACGTTCAAGTTTTACGATTTGCCGCAGACGTTCGGCGGGGGGTATCAGACGATGTTGCTGATGACGCGGATTTATCTGGGCTTCGGCGACATGTTCGGCGTGCAGACGCCGGCGATGATGATGCCGCCGGTCGATCAGGTGTTGCCGCATGTCGCGCCGGCGGGGGTGTTCACCTGGTCGGACGAGACGGGGATTCATTTGCGGGGTCGAAGCCCGTTTCCGGGCGCGTCGCTGCTGGGCACGGATCAGAACCTGATGGTGTCACAGTATGCGATGTCGCTGGGGATATTGCTGCCGGCCCTGGAGCGGGCGAGGGAAGCCGCCAATCGCGCGGTGAGCGCGGCGAACGAACGAGGCATCTACAAGGCGTGCTACATTTATTCCGTCTCGCACAATGATGCGTTTCCAACGGACTTGGCGGAACTGATCGCCGACGGCTCCATCAGCGCCAAGTCCCTGCTGCACCCGAATGATTCGCACCGCACAAGGACATTCCCCCAAGTGAAACTGACCGACCCGAAGGTGTCTGAATGGGCGCGGAACAACATGTCATACATTTATCTCGGCGGTTCGGCGAACATGGCGGCGGATGACATCGTGATTTACGAGAAGCCCGATCCGCGATGGGCACGTGAGGGCATCACCATCGGGTTCGGCGACGGGCATGTTTCGTGGACGGCATGGTCGCAGGTTCCGGAGGTGTTCAAGCAAGCGGGCAAGACGCCGCCGACGCCGCCGGGAAGTGCGAAAATGTCGGATCGGAGCAGTTCGTCCGCCGGTGCGGGCAGCGCGGGTAGCGGGCAGGCGTGGTATTACGACACGAAGACGGGCGAGTATTTCAAATCGGCGGCGGACCAGTTTTCGCCGATCACCAGCGCCAAGGGCAACCCGGCGGTGCGGGCGCATTTCTTCTCGTGCGGCAGTTGCGACAGCGAAAAAGATCGCTTCGCCGGTTTCTACGACAAATACACCGATGAAGCGAAGGCCAAATTTGAAGCCGCCCGCAATGCGAAAGACCCGCAACAGTTGGCGAACGTGGAAATGTACTCTGAAATCGGCGTACTCTATTCGATTGACGGCCAGAACTGGTATCCGCCGAGCAGCGAGGAATATCAGGAGGCCCTGCAAAAGAAATTGAACTGCCCCAACGGCGGGCGCGCCAAGTATTGCCGGGTGAAGCGGTAGCGATTGCCCCGCGGCGGATGCCGGGCCGGTGTGTTCGGCGTAGAATGGGGCGGTATGACTTACGCACCCGGTCCCACCAAGTGTCGTCGCAGCGCGTACGCGTTGTTCGCATCGCAGATCGAACATCTGGAAAACCCCGAAGCGCTGGTGACGGCGGCGACGGCGATCAGCAAGCATGAACTGAAGATGGCCGAGCCGGCGGTGGCGCATGCGCAGTTGCAGGAATGGGCCGACGTGCTGGTGTCGCGCGTGCGGGACCGCAATCCGCAGGCGTTGCTGGCGCACGGGCATCAACTGTTGTTCGACGAACTGGGATTCACGGGGAACTCAGCGGATTATTACAACCCGTTCAACAGTTACCTGCCGCTGGTTTTGGAGACGCGCAAGGGCAATCCGATCACGCTGACGCTGGTGTATCGGGAGGTGATGCGTCGCGCGGGGCTGGCGGTTTACGGGATCAATTCGCCGGGCCATTTCATCGCGGCGGTGAAGGACAGCGAAGACGGGCCGCTGATGTACGTCGATCCGTTCGGCGGGGGGCGGCTGATGAATGAGGAGGAGATTTACACGCTGATCGAACAGATCACCGGGTCGGCGATCCCACACAGCGAGCAGATGCTTCCGCTGGCCACGCCGCGGCAATGGCTTCACCGGATGCTGCAAAACCTGGCGAACATTTTCGCGCGGGAAGACCGCAGCGACGATGTGGCGGCGATGAACGAAATGGCGATGCTGTTGCAGCGGTGAAGGGGCGGACGACGGGGGAACGGGGAGATGTTCAGAAGAACGCCGCGAGGGAATCGGGGACGCGCTGGTCGAGCCAGTAGCGTGGCGCCCAGGGCCGGCGTCCGGTGATGAAGCCCATATGTCCGCCGTTGCGGGGCGTTTCGAGTGTGACTTGCGGGGAGACGTTTTCCGGTCGGGGAATCAGGTGTGCGGGGACGAGCGGATCGTTGCGTGCGTTGATGATGAGCGTGGGGATGTTGATGTGGCGGAGCAGGGTGTCGGTGCGTGTTTTTTCGTAATAATCGGCGGCGTTGAGGAAGCCGTTGATCGGCGCGCTGATGCGTTCGTCGAACTTGACGAAGGTGTTGAGTTGGGGCAGTTCGTCGGGGGTGAGGCCGAGGCCGACGTCGAGTACGCGCATTTTTCGCTGGACGTCATCGTGCAGACTTTTGAGCAGATGTTTTTGGTAGATGCGGGAGAAGCCGTTTTCGATTTTGCGTGCGACGGTGCCGAGATGGAAGGGTGCGGAGACCATGACGGTCGCGGCGACGGGAAGCGATTGGCCGCGTTGGCCGGATTCGCCGAGCCATTTGAGGCAGATGTTGGCGCCGACGGACAGGCCGACCACGCCGATGGGGGTATGCGGTTCGCGTTCGTGGAGTTGTCGGACGAGGTAGTCGAGGTCGCAGGTTTTGCCGCAGTGATAGCTTGCGACGAAGCGATTGGGTTGGAGGTGTCCGCGGTAGTTCAGCAGCACGCCGCGCCAGCCGCGTGATTCAAATGCTTTGAGGATGCCGCGCACGGGGGCGGATTGCACATCGCCCTGAAGTCCCGGCAGCACGACGACGATCGGCCCGTCTGTCGCGTCACCGACCCGGTCCAGCGGCACGAAATCGCCGTCGGGCAATTCCAACTGTTCGGTGCGGACGCGCAGTTTCACCTTGCGAACGACCGACGCCCACAGCGTTTGCGCGTGCGCGGGTCGCAGCCACCAACTTGCCTTGAATCGACCGTCGGTCATGTCAACACTTTGCACGGGCACGGAGCGGAGAATGCCGCGACCTTGATGGCCGGGGCAACGGGTAACCCTTCATTGTAGGCGATGCGGGCGGAATTAACGAAAAAGGGCGGGCACGATGGAAGGTGAACCGCTAGAATCAGCACGATGGCATCAGAGACAGCCGACAATTTAACGCGGTCCCGGCGATTCACCCGACACACGAACGGCGCGGCGGCGTGGGCGAGGCGGACGTTCGCACGCTCGCCTGGACAGAGCGAAGAAAAATGGAATGCCGCGACGCACGGGGTCGGTTGGCTGGCCAGCGTGGCGGGGGCGGTGGTGGTACTCGCGGCGGCGTTCGGTCACGGCGGCGCGTGGCAGGTGGGCGCTTGTCTGTTTTATTCCCTGACGATGGTCGCGGCCTACGGCGCATCGACGCTGTCGCATTCGTTCAGCCGGTCGAGGTTGCGGGAGTTTTTCCGAAGCGCCGATCAGTCGATCATCTTTCTGTTCATCGCCGGTTCGTACACGCCGATCGCGCTGACGTGGCTCCGAGGCGGGGCGTGGTGGTGGCTGCACGGCATGATCTGGGCGGTGGCGCTGACGGGGTTCATCTCCAAGGCGGTGTTCTCCCACAACGTGCGGCTGGGCAATGTGACGACGTGGCTTTATGTGCTGGTCGGTTGGATGCCGGTGCTGGCGACCGGCCCGCTGATCGCGGCTCTGCCGACGGGTCTGCTCATCGCGCTGTTCAGCGGCGGGGTGTGCTACACGCTGGGGCTGATCTTCTTCCACTACGACCACCGCGTGCGCTATTGTCACACCGCCTGGCACGTCGCGGTCGTGGCCGGCAGCGCCTGCCATTATCTGGGCGTGCTGTTCTACTGCACCTCGCCGGCCCCCGCCCCCGGAAGTTAGCCCTCACCCCCGCCCAGGCCGAAAACTCCGCTCGCAGGAAATCCCCATGTTCCTCGCGCTCCGCGCGATCAAACGATAACGTCCCGTCATTGCGAGGTGCGAATCGTTTTGATCGCCTGTTCCAATTCCTTACTCGCTTCTTTCAATTCCGCGAGCGTTCGTTCGAGATGTGCGATATAGTTATCCCTCCATTCCTCCACCGTCGCCCGATTCGCCACCATCGCGTGAAGCATGGACTGCCGAACCGCGGCAGAACCTTCGACTTGATAAGCATCCAACAACGCCTCCTGTACCGCCAGAGTCGGTGGCTTCATCTCTTTCAGATAAAGCGCCGCTCTTTGGCGCACATGGGGGGCACGGTCTCCCAACGCCTGAATAATCAATTTCTCCGCTTCTTTATCCGTGTAACGATGATGGCCCAGGTAATCAACGATATAGCCGCGCGTCGCGGCATCCGGCTCCTTGGGAAATTGGTCAAGCATCGTTTTTTCAATAACCGGCGACGCATCGAAACCCAACACAAGCGACTGAACCACGGATTTCCGTATCTCATCCGAAGGGTCGGCCACGAGTGTGATGAGCTTCGCCTCCAGAACTTTATCCGCACGAAGCTGGGCGAGCCGGGGATCACCCACTTGCATCGAATAACCCCACGCCACACGGGCCACGGCCGCGGCGGCCAACTCACGAACCTTGTCGTCGGAATCCTCAAGTGCGGTTTTCAATAGGGGAAACAAAATCTTTGGGTCCGCGCGTTCCGGCTTCACAACCGCTAATTGACGAGCGGCGACTCGCCGTTGTTCGACATTTCCATCTTTAAGTGCCGTCTTTAATTCTACAAATTCATCTGCGGAAGGTTGGGCCGATGCTGGACGAACTGCATCTACAAAAAACAAATGGACGGTAGCGACCAACAACGCGATAAACATGCAAAACATCAGATATCTACCAAACATTCTTATGGTCATGGGACAGTACCTCCAGTAATCTTGTATTCATCCAAGGGAGGAAATAAATCATTAACATCCTTCCCTGTCGCTCTCGGGTCATATTGATACACTCGCGTATTGTTTATGTATATATCGTATGCCGGATAACCATCGTGTTGGCACTCAACAGTATACGCTCCGGCTTGGTCAATGGTGACAGTCACATCCCAATCAATGGCGGGTGAGGTCACGAGCGGATTACTCGCCGACATCACGAATCGTACTTCTACCTTATCCGCCGCCACGCGAGATACTGTCATTGTAGTCGTCGGCCCGGCTGTGTCAGCGGCAACCATCAGCACCGAATCGCCAAGAATAGTGTCAGCCCTTGCCGCTGCGGTAAGCAGCGGAGGAGTACCCGCCAACGATGTCGCTTTGTCGTATTCGGTACCGTTCACGGGGTCAAAAAGCCTCGATTCTGCTTCAAAAACGGCGGTAAGACGAGCCAATGTTCGACCATTTTTCGACAAACATTCGTTTTTGGCTCAAAAACGGCGATCACCCGTGAACGG
>JBAYVY010000061.1:0-12792 GCA_041674345.1 Phycisphaeraceae bacterium
CCCATGCCGGTCATTAACTCCGGCAGACGATGCGGCTGATCCTCCAACAGAGAAATCAACCGACTCGCGGCTCTCACCAGGCCGTCGCGGGTTTGTTCCACCAATTCAAGCACCGGCGGGTTCCTTCAACATATGCTCAAGGGTTTCCAAAATCGTCACCGCAGGCGTTCCGGGGGTGAACACCGCGTCCACGCCGATCTCTTTCAGATGCGTCACATCCGTCGCCGGGATCGTCCCCCCGCCGAACACGTGAATGTCTTCCGCCCCCTGCTCTTTCAGTAGATCAATGACCTTCTTGAACAGAATGTTGTGCGCCCCGGACAGAATGCTCATGCCGATCGCCGCGACGTCTTCCTGAATCGCCGACGCCACAATCTGCTCCGGCGAACGCCGAATCCCCGTGTAAATCACCTCGTAACCAGCATCCCGCAACAAATGCGCGACATACTTCGCGCCTCGGTCGTGCCCGTCCAGACCCGGCTTGGCGATCAGAATCCGTGCCTTACTCATCTGGCTTAACCCTTTCTGACGTACCGGCATTCAGTTAGCCGGATAAACTTATCCTCAAATACAAGATTTTACGCATTTACGCACCGATGTCAACGGCAAACCGGACATCCGCGCATTATTTCTCAGCATCACTCGCCGCGTACGTTTCACCCCGCGCTTCCCCATCCCTCACCAACCACGCCGGGCGAAACCATGCAGCGGGATAATTCAACCAATACCATCCAGTTTATCGACGCCGCTTACACGACGCAAGATGACCATGCGCCTTGTCATTTCTATTGCGACACAACAGATGACCATGCGCCAACTGCACGCCCCCCAAGCCGGGGCAGAGCGAGTCTTTATTCCGGGGGCGAGCGCCGCCCAGGGTTCTTCGGCGAAGAACATTGACGCCCGTTGCCCTAAAACCACCCGTGTCTTGCGTTCACCGATCCTCACCACCCGTTGTAGGAATAAGGATCGTCCGTCTTGCCCACCTCGAACAAATAAGGCGCTCGCGCCAGTTCCATCGCCTTCGCCTTCGCCGGCGACACGAACGCCAGCTTCACCGGCCCCGGATTGATCCCCCCGCTCCCACGCATGTCACGCACAAGCACCGTCAACTCATTGCGCCCAGGACGCAATTGCTCCCGCGGAACCGCATACTGGCGCAACGTCATGTAGTAATCGTTCTGATTCGTGTCCCGACCCGTGTGCCCCACCTTCTTCCCGTTCACGAACGTGTCATCCTCATCGTCAATCGCCCCAATCACCAGATGCGGCACCGCATCCTCCGGCAACTTCCTCGGAATCGTGAACGTCGTCCGATACCAGAAATATCCGTCATATGCCGCCCACTCCCCACGCTGATCGTCAAAAAAGCCCGGCACCTGCACATCCTTCCATCTCGCGTCCCCCGCCGCCGGACAAGCATCGTCCGGCCCCTTCGCCGTGCATCCCTGCCACGTGCCCGCCAAATCTATGTCAATCACCAGCTTCTCCTGACCCACCGGGGCCGCAAGACACAGCGGAGACGTCGCCCTTGCGCCAAGGTTTGTCAGAAGTGTCCGAATCGTGCGAAAACTGAACTGCCGGCTTTCCTTCAAATAAAACCGACCCGCCACATCAAACAGCGACGGATCAATCTGACAAAATACATACCTTCCCCGTCCATATGGCACACTCGCCACCAAGCCGCCCGCCATCACGAACGCGCCCTCCGGCGCCCCGACGATCCGCGTCACGCCGACCTTGCCCTTCCAATAAAAATCGCCGTTGCCCAGCCCCGCGAGCAGCGGCTCCACCGGCTTGTCAATCGTCGCGCAATCCATCTCTTCCGCCTTCACTCCCAGCGAAAACGGCAACCATTCCGCCCCCAAAGCATCCCCCCCGCGCGCCATGCTGAACACCGTCCCCCCGTCCCTCACAAATGCCTCCAACCCCGCTTTCATGCCCGCCAAATCCGCCGCCGGCATCTCGCCGAGAACCAACAACTGACCCGCCCCCGCCTTCCCCGGCTCCGTCACAACCTCGCTTTCGATTCGCAAGTCACTCAGCAATTTCCCACCCACCGGCCCGCCGATGTATGCAACCCGCCTCGTCGCCGACGCCCGGCCAGTCGCCGCGTATTGCACCAAATTGCATAGAAGTCGATCCGCCGCCGGGTCCGCCTCCGTGCGACCGATGCAATCCATCTGGTTGAACACGATCCGCCCCGGCCCGTTGTCCAACTCCCACACCGCCGCGTAATTCAGACCGAATTCACAATCAATCAGCGTGCGATAAGCGCTCACGTCCGGCTTGAGAACCACCACCGTCGCCACGTTGTGCGTATCACCCCACTTGATCGGTCTCGCATGATCCGCCCCGTCATTCCAACGATAAAACCACCGCGCCCCGTTGTGTTCCACATTCATCAAATCCTGCCGCCGCGCGACCGCGTACCCATCGCTCAGCGTCGATCGGCCCCGCCAGTAACGCAGCGCCCGATCGCCCAGCCCCTCGGTCACCGCGCTGTTGCCCACCCGCCCGTACGCGCATCGCGTCGATGCGTATTCCGTGCGGAAGTTGAACCGATCCCGCAACGTGTCCTCATCCTGCTCCATGATGAGTACCGTCTTCCCCACCGACGTGAGCCGCCCCAGATCAACCCCACGCGCCGAATCCAGCGTTTCATAATCAAACGCCCGCCGCCCGAAAATAACCATGTCATAACCCGTCAAATCCGCATTGAAAGCCACCCGGTCAAACTTCACCCCAAGCCGCCGCAGCGCGTCCGCCGTCTCAACTTCCGGGTCGATCACAGCGATCTTTCCCTCCGCACGGCACTGACGCGGCACCAACACATCCATCTCAACCTGATCCTCCGCCAGTGTCTTGCCCCCTTGCAACAGCGTCATGTTCAACATGCCCGATTGATCGCCGCCGACCAGCGGGAAAGTGAACCGAACCGGCACGACCGATTGCCCCCCCGCCGCCACCGTGACCTCATCCGTTCGACCGCTCACTTTGCTCCCGCCCAGTGACAATACCCACCGGCACTCAACCGTTTGCGCCTCCGCGGTGTTGTTCAACACGATGATCTGACGCGCCATGGTTTCACCGGGCGCGAACAGGTGATCCTTCGCCGTGCGGCTGTCGGGCGTGCCCGCGATGAAGGCGGTGATCGGCGCGTAGTATTTGCCCTGGGTTTCGCCGTTCAAAAGCCCCGATGTGTTCCACGAGCAAAGCATCCCGATGCCGTCCGCGCGCCAGTTCAGCCATTGCTCCTTCATCCGTTCCCCCCAGACCTCGTTGCGGACACCAGCCAGCGTGTCGTTATAAATCACAAACGGCGGAAACGCCGGCGGCCAATAAGTGCGGTTATTGGAAGGATCGCGTTTGTGTATATTTTCAAAGGATTTCTCAAAAGCGACAAGAACGCTCCGCTCCAGCACGTCACGATGGAACGCGCGATCGCCCAGCGTGATCGCGCACCACTCCGCGTCATATGGCACCAGACCCAGCGTGCCCGACCCCATCTCCCGGCAGGCGTTGGTCCAGTTCAGGTTCATCGGCGCGTCCTGCTCCGTGATGAAATACGGTTTGTCCCCGTATTTCAACCATATCTGATCCGTTTCGATCATCTCCTGTATCTGCATAAAACCCGCATAATGCGTGATGTGAATGCAATCACCGAAATTGCCGCTGTCCTGCGAAACGACCCGCCGCGACGGATCCGCCGCGTGCAACAGATCCAGTACCCGTGTTTCCACCTTCACCAACTCCGCCAGCGGCGGCTTGTTCGTGTAATCCTTGATCCACCGACCGTCCATCAGCAACGGGTTGAACATGCCGCCCATTTCCATCTGCCCGCCCACCGGCGCATTATAGAAAAACACCGATGGGTGATTGCGGTATCTGCGAACCACATACTGCGCCACACGTTCAAGTTCCCGCCAGTATTCCGGCGCGCCCTGTTTGCCATGCTGAATGAGTAATTTCCGATGGTCGATCATCCAGATCGGAACATCCGCCCCCACTCCCGTTTCGTCACAGAATCGGTAGTGATCCATGACCGGGCTGCTCGTGCCCCACCCCGCCGCCCAGTAATACCCCAGATGATTGCCGCTGAGAAAATTCAGATTCAGCTTCCGAAGATAGGCCGCGAAACCGTCATTGGAAAAATTGTACATCGGCGGCGGCATGAACAACGTGATCGGGCGATCGTTGAACACCACATTGCGGCCCTCAAAGCCGATCTGACGAACACCGAACCGCTGCGGCGGCATCGAATCCGCCACCGTGCCGTCCGACGCGATCAGCCGCGCCTGAAGATCGTAAAGATACGGATCGCCGATCTCCCATCGCCGCAGATCCGCCGCCGAGACCATCACCGATAAAGTGCCTGTATTCCCCGTCGAATCAATCGCGAAACCCGACGCCTCAAAACCGCGAACCACCTTCCCCGCCGCACACACCGCGCCCGCGATGCGATACGTCCCGCCCGCGGTCAGACCCTCCGCCCGAAACGTGATCCTCAACGCATTGTCCTTGATCGACGTTTCAACAAACGCCTCGGTCAGCCGCGCCCCCTTCGGTTCGCTTCGCAGTTCCACCTCGCCCCGCAACCCGCGCACTTTGATCTCACTGACCCATGACGGCAGCTTGGCTTTCTCCCCCAGCAAGTCGTGCAGCACCTTGATGAAACTCGCATCCGGTAGTCCCGTGCAGAAAATAACCAGTCGCATTTCCGCGCCGGGATGCGCGTACGATGTGATATCGACTTCGCCGCCGGGCCAGACCACCTGGCCGACCGGCTTGTCCCCGATGTAAACCGTCACCTTGGATTGCGGGTCGTCGATGCTCAGCACTATTCGCCGGTTTGTCCAATCCGCCGGAATCTTCACAGTTCGACTATACCAGCCCGCCGTCGATTTACGCTCCCGCCCCTGCGCGTAATACCACGCATCAGTCACCGGCTGCGATTTCGACCAATCCGTCGGTACCACGCTATCCCCCGGCTCACCGGGCAACCATTGCCAGGGACCGGTGAAAAGAATGCCGCCCCGCCCGCTGACCTTGAATGGTTCGGCGATAAACTGCACATCCACCCATCGGCTCGTGGATGCGGACGGTTGTCCGTTCTCGCCGTCAACGCTTGTAACCAACCGATAAATGCCCGAACGCGGCGGCGACGATAATTTCACCGACTGCGATTGCGCGGGTGACGCTTCACATTGAAATGACACGCCTTGCAGAACATCGCCCCGCATGTCCTGCAATTCCAGTTTGCCCTTGCGGCCCGCCGCCCGATCGCCGAGTTTCAGTTCCACATTCAGCGCATCGCCGGAAGACAACCTGACTTCGCCGGATTCATCCGCGACTCGTATCTGTTGAACCGGGTTGGGTTCAAAGCTGGCCGGATCGTCGTCATAGACCACTTCATCTATAAGAATTTTCCCGACACCCCAGCCCGAGTTCACGGTCAATGAATCAATGCTGATGAAGTTGCGCCAGGTGCGCATCGCTTCACGACCGTCGATGTAAAGGATGAACGGGCGCGGCCCCTCGCCGCCGGGGTTGACCACATCCAGCCGGGTCCACCCGCCGTGGCGCGGAATATCCGTTCGCACACCGTGTTCCGCGATTTCGTCGATGGATACCCACCAGTACGGGTCTTCCCGTCCGGTATCGAAGATAATCGACTGATATTGTTTTTTCGGAGAATCCTGCGTTTTACATTGAACGCGAATAGCGGGGCGGAAGCCCATGCCCACGCGCGGCCCGTCGAACAGCGGATCACGGAACCACAACGTCAGCCGGCCTTGCGGCAGATCGCGCGGCAGGCGGAAAATCGAATAGTTGCCGTCCAGCATACAGTCGATCAGCAACGCGCCGTCGCCGACGGCGGCATTCCCCCGGACCTGGCTCAGCGTCCGATTGTCACGGTCGGCCTGAAGTTTCGCCAAGTCCTCCGGCTGCTCAAAATGCAGCTCGTAAACGGGTTCGGCCTGCGCCTGAATCACACACCATGCGAAGGCAATCGCACATACCGGTATCCACCATCGTGTCATGATCGACTCTCTTTCAGCCATTCGGGTTCATCGGGGCGATTCATTTTGATTCGGCGACAACCATGATGTGCGTATCCATCCGCGGAACGATGACATGGGTGTAACCGTCACGATAACGCTGTGTCAGGGTCTTATGATCCGGCGCGGTGTATATTTTCCCGAAGCGGCCGCGCAGCCGAACTTTAATATCGAAAACCGGCGCGAGGTCTTCTCGCATTCTCCCGAAGCTGGTAATGTAGTTTTCCCACGTCTGCCGGGTCATCGGCGGATAGCCCTGCGGCGTGGGCGAGTTCAACAAATGCACGACCAGTCGATTCGGATCGCTCTGCTGATAGACGGTGGGATGCACCTGGAGCAGACTATCCACCTGCACGGGCGGCGATTGCTCGCCGGCGGCCCATCGCACGGCGTTGGTCATCAGCCGGCGGACGAAGGTCCAGGTCCAGTGGCCGGCGTATTGGAAGCCGAGGTTGGCGGCGATATACACCACGCGCCCCTTGCCGAAAGTTCGCGTCGTCATCATCGGCCACTGACGACCGGGCTGTTGATACATTTCCGACAAGACCGATTTGACGCCCTTATCAGCTTCCACGCGGAACATCGCGCCGGGATAGGGCAAATCGTATCCTTCGGGCCTGCCCCGGCGAAAAGCGGGCACGACTTCCTCGGCCCGCGTGTCACGAATGATCGGATCGTCGATGATCGGATGCCTGGCGAATTTGAGGAACTTGAACTTCATCGAGTTCGGCAGTTCTTTGCCGCCCAGCGTGGTGACCCACGACGGCAGTTCGGTCACATCGGGCATCGCGCCGCGATAATGCACGCCGAACAGATCGGCCAGGCCGAAGTCGCCGCGTTCGCTGCCGTCTTCGTTGCACAGACTGGTTCTGTAGCCGGCGACCAACCCGCCGCCCTTCCTGACGAAAGCGCGGAGTTTATCGGCCAGGGCATCGGGGATGATGCCGATGTCCGGCAGCACGACGACGGCGTAGGGTGTCAGATCGTCGTTATCGAGATTGTGATCCGAGAGGCAGGTCTGCGGGATTTTTTCCTCGAGCAAAGCCATGACATTGCCGTACAGCGTGTAATCGGGGCCGTCCTTGTAACGATCTTTTTCGCAAAGTATTTTGGAACGTTCGGAATGACCAACAGCGACATACGACACAGGTTGGGCGTCGGTGAACCACGGGGCACGGGCCTGCAATTCCTCACCGACGATTTTCAACGATTGCGGGCAAGTCATGAGGGTGAAATTCGGTATGGCACCATTGGAGATGGAGATCATGGCGCGATCGCGCAGCTCGGCGGTGGTCAGCGAGATGGGATAGCTCGGCGCATATTGCGAAGCGGGAATGTAGAATTCAGCGGTTTTTCCAGAGTCATTACGCATCAATTGAAGGAACGGTGCCGGCCACTTCCAGTAGGCCTCGATCCAGACCTGGCTGGCGCCGTGAGCGCCGGACTCCCATGCGATATGGATCGGCAGGCCGGGCTTGACGGATCGGCCGGCTTGCACATAAACATCAAACGCTTGTTGCGTGGCCTGGTGCTTGTAGGTGACCCACAGTTTCCATGCTTCGGGGTCTTGGGAAGCGGAACGCGGCGCATCGTGGCCGGTGGCGGCTTTGAAGCCATCGCGGCAATAAGAACAGTAGCAGTCGGTTCGGACGTGTAGGCCGTCGAACCAGAAGCCGCCGATATCGTAGCGGCGGGTCAGATCGGACAGGTAGTCGCCCATGAATTCTCGGAACGGTGAGTTTTCGCAGACGCGTGGCATGGTGTCGGTGAGGTCTTTGCCATCGGCGTCTTTGTTGCGCCAGTCGGGGTGTTCGGTCCAGGCGCGGAGATCGCAATCGACGGGGATGTAGGGCACGTATTGGATGCCGCGTTTGTCGCCGGCTTCGATCATTTCAGCCACTAAATCACGGGATTTGAGGGCGGGATGTTTCCAGCAGACCGGCGAATCGTGCAGGGCGTACCATTGATGACGGGCATCGAAGATGGCGGTGGCGGCACCGGCCTCGGCGGCGCGGGCCATGAGGTCTTCGCCGAAGATGCGCGCCAGTTCCAGACAACCCTGCGGGGTGTTCGGAATGGTCAGGTTATTGAAGACCCGACCATAGGGCCGAGTTGACCAGGCGAAGCGGTCGAGCGAGGGAGAATGGATTTTTTGAACGGTTTTTCGTTGGCGTTGTTTCATGGTGTTCCTGATATTGCTGTTTCGCAATGTGATGAGTGATCTCGTAATTCGACGAATTAATGATGGATTTCCGTTCCGTACACAGGCGTCAGAACATGACGCCGACCGGGCGGTGCGCCTGTTCACGGAAGTGGATTTATTTTATCACAGTTTTCAGTCGTCCAACAGGATGCCGGGCCACTGTTCGGGGTTTGCGAACGGTTCGGAGCCGGGTGTTTCGGTGTTGACCAACCCGCCTTTGCGTCCGTCGCCGTCGTTGTCATTGACCATCAAACCGAAGCGGGAGAAGCTGTTTTTTTCGAGCCGGAGCGGGGCGATCAGGCGGCGAGGGAAGACCAGCTCATAAACATAACCGTCGGAGGTCATTGTGACTTCGGCCTTGACGTCCGGTTCGACCCTGTTGGGTTTGGGCGCGTCGAGTCCGCCGGCGATTTGCTGTTCCGGGGCGGCCTGTCGATAAACCCTGGCCTGGCCGGTGTCGGCATCGCGTGAGACGGTGTAGCTGTAATCGTTGGTATCGAAAGTGCCTTTGATCTTGCGGACGGCGTTATCGCCCAACGTATCGAAGTATATCTGGATACCGTCGAAGGCCCAGTCACCTCCGTGGTTGTCACCTTTGGGGAAGAAGGGCTTGTCATCCACGACTTTCACGCAGAGATAGAGGTTGTCCGCGTCCCAGGCCATTTTGCATTCGGCATCCAGATCGCCTGAGTAACCGGCCTTGAAACTGAGCGGAGCGGATACGGTGCCGGGAACTGTTTTGTATGCCTGGCGATTGGTCAACTTGATGACCGGAATGTCATTCCATTGGTCAAGTTCGCCGATGACGGACAGGGGCGATTTACGATGGGTGACGGCGAACGCCCGCAGGGCGAAATCCTTCTTCAGCGTATCGGCCTTGAATTCGCTGACTTCGACCGGGACGGATACCTTGGCGATCCGGTCAGTGGGCAACGGATCGGCGAGGGAAATGTCCATCCGCGTTGATGCGTTTTCAGCCAGTTCCAGTTTTTGCGTTTTGCCCCCGATGGTAACAGTGCCCACGAAGGGGCGGCTCAATCGGTTGGCGAGGGTGATTCCGGCTTTGTCGCGTGATTCGAGTTGCATGTCCAGCGCGAGCGCGAAGTCGCCGCTGCCTGTCAGAACGGCTCCGCTGATCGCCTGGCAAAGGCGATCAAGGTCGCCCGGCTTTCCGCGGATGAACAGGGGGAACGGCGTGACGGGCACATCATATGTTCCGTCTTTACTTTTAGCGGCGGTCAGTTGGTTTTCCATGAGGTCGATGAACCGCGGTTCCATGCCGGTGAACTTGATCTTTGCGATGGGGCTTGGTTCGAGGCCGCGGTCCACATTCGGAATACTGGACCACAAGGCGGCGACGGGTGTGCCTGTTCCGTCGTCGAAAACATAAGCGCGGCAATTCACCGCGAATCGGATGTCTTTTTTGAAGACGGAGTTTCCAAGCAGGCGTGCAAGGGTGTTGGGTATTTTTTGCAGGGCGAGCGGCGCCATGTGATAGTCGATATCCATTTTGCCGCACCAGCCGTTGAACTGTTTGACGCGGTCGCCGTATTTGATTCCGACCAGCCAGCTTCTGGCGAAATAGGCGGCACTGATGCGTTCGCCCCAGCCCAGATGATAGGTGGGCGTACCGGCGCGCCAATGGTCCATCGAGCAACCTTTGTAGGGGGTCAGCCCCCATTGCGGGATGTTGGCGGGCGAGTGGTAGATGCCCTCGTTCCAGTAGATCGGCGTCCGGGTATAGCCGTGTTTTTTCAGCACTTCCAGAAGCAATTGCGTATCGGCGTCCAAATCGGGGTCTTCGGGAGTTTGGCGATAAGGGTGAACGGCGATGCCGTCGAACTTGACATCGGGGGCCAGTTTCGCGGCTTCCGCCAGCCACTCGTCGATGTTGCGGATGCCGCCGTTGGGGAACATGTTGGCGGGGCCGCCGTCGAGGAACGCTCTTTTCGACGGGTCGGCGCGTTTGACTCCCCGGTAGGTGGCGATCAGCAATTGAGTGAAACCAGCATTGTCGCGGTCGGCCAGCACCTTGAATACCGATGCGCTGTTTTCGGCATTGAGGAACCATGCGTCGATCCAGGGATAGGCCAGGGTCATTTCATATGAGACCCTTTCCACGTCGTCACGGAGTTTGTCGCTATAGGATTCGGTTTTACACCTTGCGAAAACATCAGCGCGATCTTTCTTGAGTTGGCCTTCTCCTGTCGGCCCATAGCCGATGGTGCCGCAGGCGGTGTCCACGATGCCGTAGCGTTTGTTCAAGGCCACGATGTCCTGTCGCGAGTTGTAACTGGTGGAACCGATTCCCAGATAACGACGGCGCGCGGCCAATGCTTCGGAGCGGCAAAAAGAACCCATATCCGCACTGAAAAGCATGCGGTGTTTGAAGTCCCGCGGCGCGGGGTCCATCACCGCCAGACGATGGAAGTCGCTCTTTTGGACGCCGCTCGCCAGTGTGAAATCGGTTCGCAGCACGAAAACACCCATGCCGATTTCGCCGTCCAGCGGCAGTTCCAGCACGGCGTCACCCCTCGCGTCAGTTTTGAATTCAATGACACCCTGCCAGAGGGTATGGTAGAAAATATCCTCCACGGAACAGGACACGGAACCCTGCGTGTCCGCCGCGGCGGTGATGCGCAGACGCGCATGAAGGGGCTGTGACGATGGGAGGAAATTGTCGGGATCGGCGGTCAGGAGGATCGAGTCCACCGCCGGTTCGGCATAATCGGTGGCGGCTTCGCCTTCTTCCAGTTGGAGGCCGTCAATCCAGGTGTGCGCCACGTCCTGATCTGACTGGTTGCGGGCGCGGAACACGAGGATGGCGGCGGCATTGGGGGCGGTGAAAGAGCCGGTGTATCTTTTCCATTCCCCGTCGGGGCCGAACCCTCGCATGGAGGGAAACTTCATCCATTCACCTGTGACGCAGGCCACGTCGATCCATTGTTTGGGCGCGTCGGTCCTGGCGTAAAAGCTGAATGTGTACTTGTGCCCCGGAACGGTTGGAACCGTGAATGTCGAAAGCGAACTGGGCTGGGGGTAGTCTTTCCATGCGGTGATGCGAAGACTGCGATGTCCGAATTTCGACGTGGTGTCGTCGGTGTCGTAAACCTGGCGATCCGCGCCGGGCCACGTTCCCCAGATGAGTACGCCGTTGTCGTAATAATGAAGACCGGCCTCGAATGAGGAGTTCTGGAGCAGATTCCGGCTGGAAGAAAAGTCCGGGATGTGCATCCGGTTTTCCTTCCAGAAATTGATCCCGGCAAAGCTGTCGGAAGTCGTCAGCGCGTCCGGTGAGGTGTTGCGGATGTCGAGTTTGAGCCGGGTGGAACCATCGGCGGCCGGCCAGATTCGGATCACGGCGTTGTACTTGTGCGGGATTCCCTTGTCCCCGGCTTTCCTGTGTTCCTTGATATATATTTGGTGGCTTTGCGGGATGTCGAAAGAAATGGTTTTTTCGGGGTGATCTGGAAACAGGACTATTTTCCCGGTGAAAGTTCCTTCAAAAAGCGTTTTGTCACCGGGCGACGCATCGTCGGCGGAGAAGGAAACGGCCTTGTCACCAAGCATCATCTTCATTCCCGCGATTCTGTCGTAGGCGGAGAAGGTGATGAACAGGCCGCTGTCGGTGAGTTTGCCGCCGGCGGGCATGTCGCAGGAATAATCCAATTCGATCAGGCCGTCGTCGAGGAGTCGCGCCTTGCTGGTGTAAGTGGAATCATTCTCGGCCAGTGCCTGAAACTTGCGCGTTGCGGTGATCGACTTCGCGGCCTGATCGAGTCGCAAATCGGGGGTCGAGTTGTTGAAGGGATGACCCCAACCGGCCGGGGTGCTGCCCCAATAGGAAAAAGAAGCGAGGGGCAGGCCCTGCGTGGTGAGTCGCAGTATGGCTCCCTCATTGCCGGCGGGGGCGAAGAGCATGTTGTCGCCGCAGACGAATGCGTATTGCCTGCCTGTCTCGCCCGCCCAAGGGGTGCCTTTTCCAAGGTTGGTTTCGCGCAATTCCGGCACGGCACGCACCACCTCCCGCACGGCGAACGGCGCGGGCGGATTCACGAGCGCCGGCTCCTGCCGGGCGACCACAGCGCAACCCACGATGATGAACGTCGGAAAAAGAACGGCATGCGAGAGTTTCATATCGGGTGTCTCTTGTCAGTTGTTTTCGGGATAGTTGCCGATTTTTGAATGGAACGTCACCGTGACGGGCTTGCCCGCTTCGATATGGATGTCCTGCGAAAAGCCGGCACCACTGGCCATCACCCTGTTCTTCCCGTCCAGCCCCTTGCCCGGTTCAAGTTTGCCTCGTGAATCCCAGTGCAACGGACGGCCCACGGGATCGAGTTGGGAGAAGTCGCCGTTCAGCAATTCAGCGCCCTGAACCGAGATGCCGCTGTAGGCGGACCACAGTTCCCGGGGCGGTGTGGAGTCACCGACGAATGCGATGGATACCTTGCCCGAAACCGTCGGAAGGAATGCGAACGTCACACTCCGCCATTTTCGGGTGATCGGCCCCATGACCAGCAGGTA
>JBAYVY010000062.1:0-12717 GCA_041674345.1 Phycisphaeraceae bacterium
ACGGGGTCAAAAAGCCTCGATTCTGCTTCAAAAACGGCGGTAAGACGAGCCAATGTTCGACCATTTTTCGACAAACATTCGTTTTTGGCTCAAAAACGGCGATCACCCGTGAACGGTTACCAGCAAAAGACCGGATCGGGCTGGCCTCGTTGGCATATCCTCGTGGATCGGTCAGACGCGCCGCATAAACGCATCAATCTGGATCGAGCGTGGGAATTGTGGCGCGACAAGTGGGGGCTTGGCGGATTGCAATTGCAGGCGGGCCGGGAGTTCGATGATCCCCGACACGCTATTTTCTACGTCACCAAGTACCTGATTAAGCCACCGGAGAAGGGATATCCGGTGTGGGTGCTGGAAACCAAAAAGACGATTCGATTCTTCCAAGGGTCGGGCAAGTTGGGAAGCATCCTGCTTGCCGGTAACCGGTGGCGTCCAGTGAGAATGATGAAAGCGGCGAAAAGCGTGATCTTCCGCGCGAACGTGTGATCCACGACCTGTCGGAAGCCGAGAAGTCGTGCCCCTGCTGCGGAACGATGCGAACGCCCATCGGCGAAGAGACCAGCGAACAACTCGATTACATACACCCCCAATCGCAAACGCGACGGACCGATGGCATTCCTCAAAGACTGGGGCAAAGAAGATGTTCGCTACTTGCAGGCCGATGCCTTCGGCGGATACGACGGCATCTACGCTGGCAAAGCGGGAGGCAACGTAGCCGAGGTGGCCTGCTGGGCGCACGCGCGTCGCAAGTTCCATGAAGCGCGGAAGACCGACTATCGCCACAGCGCCCAGGCGCTGGCGTACATCCGGCTGCTGTACGACGTGGAAACCGAAGCACGGGAATTGTTCGACGCGCAGCAAGAAGCCGCTGCATCCGACGCGACGCCGCCAACGCGCTCGCTGGCCGATATCCGATTGGAATTGCGCCGGGCGCGCAGCGCTCCGCGACTGGCGGAATTCAAAACGTGGCTCGAAGGATTGCGGGCCGCTTCCGGGGGCGGGGGGCCGGTGTTGCCGAAAAGTCCGATGGGCGAAGTCATCACCTACGCGCTGAACCAGTGGGACGCGCTGTGCGTGTACACCACCGGCGGAGACCTGGCCATCGACAACAATGCCGCGGAAAACGCCCTGCGGCGCATCGCGGTCGGCCGCAAGAACTGGCTGTTCGCCGGCAGCGACAACGGCGACCGCACCGCCGCGATCCTGTTCAGTTTCATCGCCACCGCTCAGCGTCATCATGTCGAACCCTTCGCTTATCTGCGCGACGTGCTGGCCCGCATCGCCGCCACGCCCATCAGCCAACTGTCCGACCTGCTGCCGGACCAGTGGAAGTCGGGTGTATCCTGATTCCTCTGTATCCTTCACCACGCCAAACCACCTGTTGCAAGCAGCGCGAATTCCTTTGCTTCTTTCCATATTTTTGTTTCGATTGACAATATCATGCATTCGTCCCGATGTTGTGCGTCAGCAACAGTGAACGCCAAGGGGCCGAACTTATCTTCAAGCACCATGAGAATCTGTTCATCGGGATCAAATCCAAGGTTCTCAGCCCAGACCTCAATCCGTTGCTTGATTACGACACTGGCATAGTTGATCGTGGCCTGAGTCATTGGCTCGCCTTTCCGTAATCGCGGAATGTGGGATGGTTGGGAATTTGATTGCCCGACGGACGATACACGTCGTGGACGTGGATTGTCTCGCCAGTCTTGATGTTCTGGTATGTACTCTCGATACTCACGCCACCCTGGGCACTGCGGGCCGTTGCGCTCTCGGCGCTCGTTGAAACTCGTTGCCAGTCCTGAGGAGTCGCCTTGAAGTCCGCGATGCATTCAACAAGCGGACGCACCTGTACTTGGCCGGACGGATACGATAATCGTCCACGGATTCGCGGAAGGTATTCTCTACTTACTCGACCGACTCGCCTTGGAATGTCACCACATCGCGGATGCCCACGACTTCACCGTGAAGCATGCCCGCTTCGGCGTCGAACTCGACCTTGCCCAAGTAACCTTTGTATTCCATCATGGCAGGACTCCAGCTTCGGTCAGGAAACGCCGCATCGACTTTACCGCGCCTTTATCGGTTTCCTTTTGCGGATGCGGGTGATGAAACACCGCTCGTACCTCATTCAATGCGATGCGGACGCGCGAGACGCTGATGGCACTGGGTGTGGGGACGCTCATCTTCCGGGGAAGTTCCCGTCGGTGCCGACGGCGGCGAACACGCGTTTATGGCTTGATAATTCGCCGGTCAAACCGCACCGGTTGCTTGGGTCCAATGGTAATCTTGGCGAAATCCGAATGGGCAGGATTTATCAAATAGTTTGATTCCGTTGGAACGATCACACTCGGAACCTTCAATACCGCTGAACCACCCATCCCAACCCAGCCATCGCCGATCCGCCGAATTGCTATCGGTGGAGGTGATTTTCGCCAGGTTTTCGGTAACGTGGCAATATCGACCGCTGTGGCCAACGCCTCGTCGAATATTACCTCGAAGAGAACATAGTGATTGAGCAATTCGTGTGACTGAAGATGGGCCAACATTTCCAACATCGCCAGTGATGCGCTGCCAGCGGTATAGATCATCGCCACACCCGGAGTATTCCACCGCCCGCCAAATCTCCTGGCGTTATCTCCGGTGAACGCCGCCGCGGCATGCTTGGCCTTGACGATACGCCACGCGTGAATCGTCATGCAAAGACTCCATACTCAAGGCGACCAATGAGATTCTCGACTTCGCGAGCTCCCACCTCGGTATTAGCGATGTCCATGGGGGCCTCTCCTCCCAATCCTGCTTGGGGTGTTTGCAGCCACTGCCGCGCCGCAGATGTGTCGCCCTCAAACAGGTCCACGGCAAGGTCGAATATTCTGGACACGCGCCACAGTCGGTCCGACTCGTCTGGCTGAAGTCTTCCCTCGCTTTGCCGCCGCGTGAGTGTACGCTGCGGGATCGCTACGCAGTTGGCGACCTTTTCCCAGGATAGTGATGTCGCCTTCTGAAACCTGGTCAAGCGACTGAATCGAAATCCGCTCCGAACCATCCGTACAATGGCAAGCGAATCGTCGGTATCTAATCCGAGCATACGCCCCCCCGGTCGCACCTTCAGAACCTTGCCATGATGGCGGGTCAAATGGGTCGTGATCTTTGGCATAGTAACTCCTGTCGTTGGCCGATTGGCATGATTATATACGCCAAATGGCCACGATACAAATATCGGCACGCTTCTCCCCCCCAGATCAACCATAAAACTCATATCCACGCCGCTCTAACGACGCACATGGCACAATATCCCAAACATACAGATTCCCACGTCCTGTTGTCTCACGCTGATAACCGCGACAAGGGCAAGATTTTTTACCAGCCGGCGGGCATGCGTCGAATTTTTAGGTTCTCTTGGTCAGAACAAGGTGTGGGCCACATTACTTCAGTATTCAAAGGGACTTGCGGCAACGCTAGTCCCTTTGTCATTGGGCAAAATCAGACAAATTGTCCCCGGTTTTGTCCCCTCGAAAATGACACATATGGACTCGCCGAAGTTCGACGTTACGAACATCGGAGGTCTCTATCATGGCGAGTCTTTTCAAACGTGGTTCGGTTTACTGGCTGAAATATCACACAGGCGGGACGCGAAAAGAAATCACACTTCGCACTGACAGCTACAAAATCGCCAAGGCGAAGAAGGATCAATTTGAAGCGGCACAGGCCCAAGGCATCGACAACCCTTTGCCCAGCCGTACACCCGTCGCGCAGATCGTCGGCGCATACATCCGGCATATGCGGACGATCAAAACCGCGAAGTCCGCCCAGACCGACACGTATTATCTGCGCGAAGTGTTCGGCCCCCTCTGCGATGAACTGAAAATCACCAGCCGACGCATCACCGAGAAGGCCCGCAAGAAAGCCCTCGCAGCCGGAGAAAAGATCGACGCTCGCACCGCCCCACGAATTGAAGTCCCTTACTTCGAGGCATTGACCACCGCCCACATCGTCCAATTCATCGCCTCGCAGGTTCGCCGCCGGGGACTGGCCCCCAAGACCGCCAACCGTTACCGCGAAATCCTTTGCCGCCTGGTCAACTGGTCCGCCAAGCAGCACGGCATCCGTATGCCCGGCAACGTCAACCCCGCCAAAGACGTTGAACGCTACAAGGAGAAACAACAACCGATCCGCTACCTCACCTTGGAACAGATCGACGAACAATTGCACGCCCTGCGATTCACGCCCCAATTGCAAACGATGGTTGCCATGTTGATCTATGCCGGTGTGCGGCGCGGGGAATTGCTCTGGCTGACCAATGACGACGTGGACCTCAGCGGACGGACATGCGTTGCGGATTTGATCGTCTGGCGCAACTGGCGGAGCAGGTGACGGGGCAGAACCCTTTGAGCGGGCACCTGTTCGTCTTCCGCAACCGAAGCGGCGACCGGTTGAAGATTCTGTACTGGGACCGGGCCCCAGGAGACGGCTATGTGCTGTGGTACAAGCGGCTGGAGGAAGGCGTGTTCAAGTTGCCAAGGGTCGATCCATCGCAGCGATCCGTGCCGTTGCGAGCCAGCGAACTGGCGATGCTGCTGGACGGGATCGACCTGTCGAGCGTGAAGCGGAGCAAACGTTATTCGCGTGTTTCGGGATGACAGATGAACGCTGCGAATTCTGAAATACTCAAAAAGCGGTGGATAAGTCGCTGAAATTTGACAGCGCCGAATCGAGTGGTATGTTGCATTGAACGCATGGATGCAACCCCCGGAAGCACGAACCTCCTGTCCAACGACGCCGATACGCTTCGCGCGCTGGTGCGAGAGCGTGAGTCGGCCCCGGCGTTGCGCCAAGCGACGATCCTTGAGCAGCAGGCGACCATCGAACAGTTGCGTCGGATCAACGAAGGACCGACCTGCCCACGCTGCGGTAAATCCCGGAAAAAGATCGGCGAAGAGGTCGGCGAGCAATTGGACTACACGCCGGCGTCGCTGTTCGTCATACAGCACCCCCGGGGGTGCGGCCGAAGTTCGCTTGCTCGCACTGCGACGCCCCCGGATGCAGCGGCGTGGCGACCGCCGACAAACCCCCGGAAGGTCAGGTGATCGACAAGGGTCTGCCGGGGCCGGGCCTGGTGGCGCATGTGATTACCAGTAAGTATTGTGATCATCAGCCGCTGTACCGACTGGAAGGGATGCTGGCCAGACATGGCGTGTCGATCGCGCGTTCGACGATGTGCGGCTGGATGAAGGCGGCGGCCGATCTGTTGACGCCGCTGGTGCAACTGATGGCCGCGCGCATCCGGGGGTCGAAGGTGATCCACACCGACGATACGCCCATGCCGGTGCAAGACAAAGGACGCGGCAAGACCAAGACCGGCCGATTGTGGGTGTATCTGGGCGACCCCACTTCCGGGGGTTCTTATGACGTGTTCGACTACACCGAGTCGCGCAGCCGCGACGGCCCCCGCAACTGGCTTAAAGAATTCAAGGGGTACTTGCAGGCCGATGCCTTCGGCGGCTACGACGGCATCTACGCCACGGGCGATGTCACGGAAGTCGCCTGTTGGGCGCACGCCCGTCGCAAGTTCTACGACGCGCGCACCAGCGACCCGGCGCGGGAGCATCACGTGCTGGCGATGATCCGCCTGCTCTACGATGTGGAACGCGACGCCAAGGAACGCCAGGCGGAAGACAAGACGTTCGCTTCCGGGGGTGCCCAAGCCAAGCGAGCGATGCGTCAGGAGCGTTCATGTCCGCTGCTCGAACAGTTGCACGCATGGCTGCTGCGCGAACGCGATGGGGTATTACCCAAAAGTCCGATGGGTCAGGCGATCGGCTACGCACTGAATAACTGGGATGCTCTGGTGCGTTACGCCGGGGACGGTGACCTGGCCATCGACAACAACGCCGCCGAACGCGCGATTCGCCCCCTGACCATCGGACGCAAGAATTATCTGTTTTTCGGCAGCGACGGCGGCGGCCGCACCGCCGCCATCCTCTACAGCGTCGTCGCCGGCGCCAAACGACACGGCCTCGATCCGTTCGTCTATCTCCGCGACGTGCTGGCCGTCATCGGCTCGACCCCGATGAGCCAACTCGATCAGTTCCTGCCCGACCGCTGGAAAGCGCAGTAACTCCAGGAACTCGCCGCCGCCTGAACCCTCGCAGGCCCGATCATATCAAACATGGGGCGGCCGAACGCTTACCAATCTGTTATCCTGCCCCCGCCGCCTCACACAGGAGTTTCATCATGTCCACCGATCCCGATTGCATCTTCTGCAAGATCGCCGCCGGTCGAATCCCATCGCACAAGGTTTACGAAGACGATCACGTTTTCGCCTTCCTCGACATCAATCCCCTCAGCGAAGGCCACACGCTCATCATTCCCAAAACCCACGCCGTCACGCTCGACCAATTACCCGCCGATTCCCTCGCCGCTTGCGGCTTAGCAGTCAAAAAAATCGCCCCCGCCTTGGTGAAAGTGACGCAATGCCCCGACTGGAACCTCCTCCAAAACAACGGCAAGCTCGCCGGCCAGGTCGTCATGCACGTCCACTTCCATCTCATCCCCCGACGCGAAGGCGACGGCCTGGGCTTCCGCTGGCCCGCCGGAAAACTCTCCGCCGACCGCGCGACCGAGCTCAAAACCGCGATCATCGAAAAAATATGATTTGTGATTTTCGATTTGTGATTTCCACAAGCACGGGATGACGCCGTCTTCGGCGGCAGGCCGTGTGATGCGTCCTGAAAAAATCACAAATCCCAAATCCAAAATCACAAATCCCCATTCATCCCGCCTACAATTGCCATCGAGGTGATGCGTGACCGATTCGGGTTCTCAACCACATTCGTCCAAACACCGCTATCGCAAGTTCCGCAAGGAACAGGCCTGGCGGCACGTCCACGATGAAGACGCCTCCCCCGAACCCCAACCCAAGGCCCCGCCCGCCGCCCGCAAAACCTACCTCCACCGTTACCGCGAACTGATCCGGCCCTACCGTTTCGCCGTCGGCAAACTCATCCTCATCGGCATGTTGGCCGCCGCATGTGAAATGGCCTTCCCCGCCGCCACCGGCCTCATCGTCGATCAAATCCTCCTCAACCAGTGGGAACTCTCCTCCTCCGGCCAATACCTCTATCTCACCTTCGCCTGCCTCGGCGTCCTCGCGCTCATCATCCTCAGCCGCGGCCTGGACACCTTTCGCAACATCCACACCGTCGCCCTCAATCACCGCTTCATCGTCCGTCTTCGCCGCCGGCTCCATCGCCACCTGCTCCATCTGCCCCTGGCCGAACTCTATGACCTCAAGACCGGCACCATCGTCTCCCGTCTCTCCGGCGACGTGGACAAGGCCACCGGCCTGCTTCAAATGGCCGTCATGTCTCCGCTCGCCGCGTTTTGGCGAGTCCTCTTCGCTTCCACCATTCTGCTGGTCTGGAATTGGAAACTCGCCCTCGCCGCGTGGGCCGTGCTTCCGCCGATGATCGTCGTCTCGTTGCTGTGGGTCCATCGCATTCGTCCGATCTTCCGCAGCGCCGGCCGCGACCGCAATCTCATCGACGCCCGCGCCACCGAAACCTTCTCAGGCATCCGCGTCGTCCGTTCCTTCCGCCGCGAAAACCGGGAACGCCGCGACTACGCCGTCGCCGATGACACGATGGTCCGCAAGCGATTGTTCGGCTTCTTCAACGCGCAAGCCGTCGATAGCGTCTGGGAAATCCTCATCCCCGTCGCAGGCATCCTCATCGTCTGGATCGGCGGATATTTGTATATCGCCGGCACGACTGCGGGCACAACTTCCGGGGGAACGACGATTGGCCAGATCATGGCGTTCCAGGCCTACACCGCGCAACTGCTCTTCCCCGTCTTCCGTATCGTCTCATCGCTTAATCAAACACAAGAAGGCATCACCGCGATGGAGCGCGTCTTCGAGCTTTTCGACAAACCCATCGACAAGCCCGACGCCCCCGATGCCGTCGAAGCCACCGCCGATATCCGCACCTTCGACTTCGATCACGTCAACTTCGCCTACGGCAACGGTCGCCCCGTCATCACCGATTTCACACTCAAAGTGCAAGGCGGCTCCGTCATCGCGCTCGTCGGTCCCAGCGGAGCCGGCAAATCCACCATCACCGATCTGCTCGCCAGATTCTATGATCCGGTCTCAGGTCAAATGCGGCTTAACGGCATCGACATCCGCAAGTTCAAACTCGACAGCTATCGCCGTCTGCTCGCCGTCGTCCCGCAGGAAACATTCCTCTTCGACGGAACCGTGCGCGAAAACATCAGCTACGGTCGCCGCGGCGTCACCGACGCCCAGGTCGCCGACGCCGCCCGCCGCGCCAACGCCCTGAACTTCATCAAAGAACTCCCAGAACAATTCGATACATTGATCGGCGAGCGCGGCGTGAAACTTTCCGGGGGCCAGCGCCAACGCATCGCCATCGCCCGCGCCATCCTCGCCGACCCGCGCATCCTCATCCTCGACGAAGCCACCAGCAACCTCGACACCCACAGCGAACAGTTGATCCAGCAAGCCCTTGATGAACTCTATGCCAATCGCACGACGTTCGTGATCGCGCATCGGCTCAGCACCGTCACCCACGCCGATCTGATCGTGGTGATGCACGAAGGCCGCATCGTCGAAACCGGCCGGCATGAAGAACTCATGCTCAAACAGGGCATGTATTACGAAATGGTCGAACGCCAGCGCCAATTCGCCGCGCAAGCCCAAGGCGACCTCGACGCGGTGCGATAGCACCGCATTAGCGGGGTCCACACCTTGTTCAAGCCAAGTGAACCTAAAAATAGGACACATGCCCGCTCGCAGTTAAAAAATCTTGTCCTTGTCTCGGTTATCAGCGTGAGACAACGGGACGTGGAGGTCGACTTGGCCAACTGATAGGAGAATGGGCCTGGATTTGCATTTCCTCCGGGCTGGTCCACAATGTTGGGCACTTGCCACTACTGGACTTATGGCACGCGAGGAGAATTGAAAGATGATCCCGAATTGGCTGTGGCTGGTGGTGTTGACGCTGGTGGAATCGCTGTCGGCGCGGCGCGATGCACGCCTGCGGTTCCTGCGACAGCAACTCGAACTGGCGTTGGTGCGCATCCCAGGCAACCGGGTCAGGGTTGCTCAACCATTACGAGCGCAGGGCGGCTTGAATCGCCCATTGTCGCCGACCTGACCCAGAGTTTTCGCCCCATGGGCACTACGATCTTGTCGATAGTATCTCGGAGTGGTACTATACTGCCATGAGCAAGCATGACCAGACGCTCAAGGCCATCTTCGCCGATCCGGTTCGGTCGAGCATTCGATGGTCGGATATCGAGGCCATGCTTAAATCCGTCGGTGCGGAAATCAGCGAGGGCAACGGCTCGCGTGTTCGCATCGCATTGAACGGGGTGCGAGCGGTCTTTCATCGCCCGCATCCCCAAAAGGAAACCGACAAGGGCGCCGTGAAGTCGATGCGGCGTTTTCTGGCCGAAGCAGGAGTCAAGCCATGATGGAATACAAAGGTTACCTGGGCAAGGTCGAGTTCGACGCCGAAGCGGGCACGCTTCATGGCGAAATCGTGGGCATCCGTGACGTGGTGACGTTCCAAGGTGAGTCGGTCGAGGAAGTCGAGAAGGCCTTCCGAGAATCCGTGGACGACTACCTGGCATTCTGCAAAAAGCGCGGCGAGGAACCGGACAAGCCCTGTTCCGGCAAATTCGTGGTGCGTCTCGATACCGATTTGCATCGCAAGCTCAATCTCGTCGCCACCGCCGAGGGCGAGAGTTTGAACAGTTGGGTGTCCAAGCGATTGAACGAAGCGGTGGCGGGACGTTTCCCGGTTCGCAAGTCGTCCGGCACAACCCGTCGCGCCAAAATGATTCGCCGGTCTGGCACACTTCGTCGCAAGCCCCGGTCGCCACATTGAAGCGGCGTTCAATTGGTTATGCTACCTTCTAATCTCCACATCCGGACCAATCGCAGGTCGGCCAACCATTACGAACGAAAAGAACTGTGAATTCGCTGGAAATACGGGAAATGCCCAACAATTTGAACCACTTCGACTCTGGACCGCGCCACGTCCGCCCAACGTCAGGGAGCAGGTCGTGGTCGAGAAGAAGTTCAAGAACTTCGTATTGCAGTGGGAGGACGTAGCCGAGTTCGCACATCGTCCGGATCGCTGCAAACGGGCGTATCGCATCATCGTATTGCGGAAGAAGATCGCGGTGGAGAAGGGACAAGATCGGCTGTTTGAGGAATATCGCTACTTTTTCCACATCACCAACGATCGGCAAAGTACGCCGCAACAAATCGTCTTCCAGGCCAACGACCGGTGCGATCAGGAAAATCTGATCGCACAACTCAAAGGCGGCGTGCGGTCGATGAGCAACCCGCTGGACAACCTGCACAGCAACTGGGCGTACATGGTGATGGCCGCGCCGGCTTGGACGCTCAAGGCGTGGTGCGGCCTGCTGCTGCCGGCGGCGTATCCGCCGGTCGGACGCTGGCGGGACCGTCACGAAGCCCAGGGGCGGGCGATCATGAGGATGGAGTTCAAGACGTTCGCCAACCAACGGATGCGTCTGCCGTGCCAGATCGTCCGCACCGGCCGGCGCATCGTTTACCGGCTGCTGGCGTGGAATCCGTGGATCGGTCCGTTGTTGCGGCTGGTCGAGGCGGTGCGTCCGCCCATGCGTTGTTGAATCATCCACCTCTGATGTCGGGGTACGGACGCCCCGATCCGCCGCAACGCCGAACCCAGGGAGCAACGATCCACCCAAGACTCAATCCGACCCACGCCCGCCCGCCGACCCGCCTCTTCGGTCGCTCGAGGAAGGAACGCCCCGAATCTCCGACGCTGTCTCAACAAAATCAGCGCAGACTATTCGCTTGTTTAAGGATTAGTTACCTATGCCGTGCGTGGGGCGCGCGCCCACGTCACATAACCGCAATGTGAAATTTGATGGTTGCGTTCGCGGGGATTTGGACAATTGGCTACCGGTCGCTACAATGGGCTATTAATTGGCCACTCTACGGAATGGAAGCCCCATGCTCACACTCCGCGAAGAAACCTTCGATCAAGCAGCGTTGCCCGTCAGCACGAGTTGGCTGTTGGCTGACTGCATGGAATTTCGGGGCAAGCAGGAGATGTGGAATCGGCAGCGACCCGAAATGCTCGAAGCGCTGCGACAGCAGGCGATGATTCAAAGTGTGGAGTCCTCGAACCGCATCGAAGGCGTCACGGTGTCGCCGGACCGACTGGCACCATTGGCGCTGGGCAAGGCCCGACCGCGTGATCGTTCCGAGGAGGAAGTCGCTGGTTACCGTCGGGCACTGGACTGGATTTATTCACGCAAATCAGCCGTACAGATTAACCCGCGCACGATTCGACACCTGCATGCACTCGCGCATGCGGGAGCGGGAGATGCCGGCGAGTTTAAACGCCGGGACAATGAAATCATCGAGATTTTTCCCGACGGCCAGCGGCGCATTCGCTTCAAGCCGACGGCGGCGAAACAGACCGACAAGACAATCGCCGATCTTTGTGAAGCATACCAACGGCTGATCGCTGCTGAACGTGTGCCATCGTTGCTGATCATCTCGACAATGGTTTTCGATCTGCTCTGCATTCACCCGTTCCGTGATGGCAACGGGCGCGTTTCACGCCTGTTAACCACGATGCTGTTGCTGCAACATGGCTTCAGCGTGGGCCGGTATGTCAGTCTGGAACGGCTGGTGGAGCAGAGCAAGGAAGATTATTACCACGTGCTGGGCGAATGCTCGCAAGGTTGGCATGAGGGCCACAATCCCATTCTCCCGTGGTGGAACCATTTTTTGAGCGTCATGCGGCGCGCGTATTTGGAATTCTCGCAGCAAGTCGAAAACAGCGCCGGGCAGCCCGCCAAGACCGAACTTGCCCGACGATTGATTCTCAGTCAGGTGGGGGAATTCACGTTGGCCGATATCCAAAGCCAACTTCCGGGAGTGAGTTCCCAACTGCTGAAAAAAGTGCTGGCGGAGATGAAAGCGACCGGGCAGGTGTCCTTGACCGGACGCGGCCGCAGCGCGAAGTGGACGGTGTTGGAGCGGTGAGTTTCCCGTCGCCAAAAGAGAGAACCGACTCAGAGACAAAGCAGAGATTCTTACCAAATGTGACAGTGCGCCCATGCGACATAACCGCAACAAGAGATTTGATGGTTATGCTCGCCCATTCAGAGACAACCTCCTCATAACCCCGACCGGAGTCTCTGGCGGGTGGACAGAGACTTTTGCCGAAATTGGACGTTTCGGGGCGATGGTGTGGGAAGTGCGGTTATGTCTCTGATGGGATCAGAGACAACCCGTTCAAACGGCACCGTTGCTAACCCCTTTCGATAACGGGCGTAGAAAACGAAAACGCCAACGCGGTGAGGCGTTGGCGTTTTCCGTGAACCGTGGGGCCGGTGGTGTTTGTAACCGGCGTTTCAATAGCGGGGAGTGGATTCGAACCACTGACCTCCGGGTTATGAGCCCGACGAGCTACCAGGCTGCTCTACCCCGCATCAGGTTAGTCCTGTATTGTACGTTGCGGCGGCTGGGTGTCAATTGATGGATATTCTGATTATCCGCCAATCCGCGGGTGTGCCCATGGATTTTGGCGTCAGGCGGCGCGTCGGGCGGTCCAGTAGGCGTCGGCCTGTCCGCTTTCGTAGAGGGCGATCAGGTTCATCATCGGCGCGGCGTGATCGGTGTCCCAC
>JBAYVY010000063.1:0-12716 GCA_041674345.1 Phycisphaeraceae bacterium
CGCGGCATGCACCACCTGGTCTGGGAAGTCGTCGATAACTCCATCGACGAAGCACTCGCCGGCCACTGCGACTCCATCGACGTCACCATCAACGCCGATGAATCCGTCACCGTCGTCGATAACGGCCGAGGCATCCCCGTCGGTCCCTTCAAACATGACGACCCCAAACTCAACGGCAAACCCACCGTCCAAATCGTCATGACCATCCTCCACGCCGGCGGTAAGTTCGACCGCAATTCCTACAAAGTCTCCGGCGGACTCCACGGCGTCGGCGTTTCCTGCGTCAACGCACTCGCCGAGTGGCTCGATGTCGAAGTCGCACGCAACGGCCGAACCTACACCATCGGCTTTGAACGCGGCGACCTCTCGTCCGGCCTCAAAGAAATCGGCCCCGCCTCCAAAACCGGAACCAAAATCACCTGGCGTCCCGATCGCTCCATCTTCGGCGATCTCCCCCACAACTACGACACCATCGCCGGACGACTCCGCGAACGCGCCTACCTCAACCCCGGCATCCAACTCTCCATCACCGACGAACGACCCGGCGGCAAACACGAATCCTTCTGCTTCCACGACGGCATCGTCGAAATGGTCCGACACCAAACCGAAGGCAAAACCCCCGTCCACGATCCCGTCTCCATCTCCGCCAGCTCCGAAGACAACTCCGCCACCTGCGATGTCGCCTTCTGCTACGTCGATTCCTACAACGAAGTCATCACCACCTTCGCCAATAACATCAACACCGTCGATGGCGGAACCCACCTCTCCGGCTTCAAAACCGCCCTCACCCGAACACTCAACAACTACGCCAAATCCGCCAACCTCTTCAAAAACGGCGAACCGCCCTCCGGCGACGACTGGCGCGAAGGCATCGTCGCCGTCATCTCCGTCAAAATCCCCAACCCCCAGTTCGAGGGCCAGACCAAAGGCAAACTCCTCAACGGCGACATCGAATCCCTCGTCAATTCCGCCGTCGGCGATAAACTCGCCTCCTGGTGCGAAGAACACCCCGCCGACGCCAAACGCATCTGCCAGAAAGCCATCCTCGCCTCCCAGGCCCGCGAAGCCGCTCGCAAAGCGCGCGAACTGACCCGCCGCAAGGGCGCGCTCGACTCCGGCGGGCTGCCCGGCAAACTCGCCGACTGCTCCTCCAAAGACGTCGAACGCTCCGAACTCTATCTCGTCGAAGGCGACTCCGCCGGCGGATCGGCCAAGGGCGGACGCGACCGCGAATACCAGGCGATTCTGCCCCTCAAGGGCAAAATCCTCAACGTCGAAAAAGCTCGCATCGACAAAATCCTCGGCTTCGCCGAAATCCGCGTCATCATCCAGGCGCTGCGCTGCGGCATCGGCATGGACGACTTCGATATCTCCAAACTCCGCTACGGCAAAATCGTCATCATGACCGACGCCGACGTGGACGGTTCCCACATCCGCACACTCCTGCTCACCTTCTTCTTCCGGCAGATGCCCGACCTCATCCGCCAGGGCCGCATCTACATCGCCCAGCCCCCGCTCTATCAGGTCTCACGCGGCAAAAAAAGCGAATACGTCCTCAACGAATCCCGCATGCGCAACGTCCTGACCACGCTCGGCCTCGACGGCACCGAACTGATCCTCCGCGACACCGAAGGCAACGAAATCAACCGTCTGGTCGGCGATGAACTGGCCAACACGATCAAACTCCTCGACCAACTCGACGAACTGGTCACCATCGTCCAGCGCCGCGGCATCCTCTTCACCGACTTCCTCTCCAAACGATCACAAGACCCCACAGGCCAAAACCGCTTACCCCGAATCAGAGTCCAAATCCCCGGCGACGACCTGTTCTTCTGGTCCGATGAACAGGAACAGCGTGAAATGGCCGCTCGCGGCCTGGCAACCAACATTCTGGCGTCCGGCGACGAAGATGCCGCGCCACAGGTTCCGGGGGTGAAAGTGATTCGCAAGGAATTGCACGAAGTGAAGGAACTTGAAAAACTGTTCCCCAAACTCCTGGCCGCCGGTTTGCCCATCGACGATTATGCCTTGATACAAGAGGAATCCGTCACCGGCGAGAAGTTGCCGACCAAATACGCTCTTTATTCCAACAGCAATCTTCACGAGGTTCCGAACATCGCGGAGATCGTCCACGCGATCCACGACATCGGCCGCAACGGGCTGGAAATCAAACGATTCAAAGGCCTGGGCGAGATGGATGCCGAGCAATTGTGGATCACCACGATGAATCCCGAAAACCGCACGCTCCTGAAAGTGACCTGGGACGCCGCCGGCGAAGCCGAACAATTGTTCAGTATTTTAATGGGTGAAAACGTCGAAGCCCGCCGCGAGTTTATTGAAACGCACGCGCTGGAAGTGAAGAATCTGGACGTGTGAGCGAGCCGCGTTCTGTGAACGCGGATATGTCAACATTATGATTGCAAACGACAAATCCATAGCAATGGGGGTCTTATGCTTGTTTTTCTAAGTTGGTCAAAACCTCGCAGCAAAGCCGTAGCACAAGCGCTCAAGAACTGGATTCCAATGATTTTGAATTCTGCGCAAACTTGGATGTCCGAAGAAGACATACCAAAGGGAAAACGCTGGGGCAGTGATAATGCACTAAAACTTTCCAAAACAGAATTCGGCATCGTCTGTGTTACGAAAGAAAATCTAAGCGAACCGTGGTTGCTTTTTGAATCCGGAGCAATTGCAAAAACAGTATCTGAGAGTTTCTTGTGTCCCTTTCTGTTGGATGTGCGAGATGTAGATTTAGCTGGGCCACTCACGCAGTTCCAAGCCACCTCTGCCACCAGGGAAGACACGTTACGTCTCATCAAAACTATAAACGATGCGTTGGGGGATGCAGGCGTACCTGAAGCGCAGTTGGAAAAGGTATTTTCTTCTCTATGGCCGGACCTTGACAAGAACCTTCAACAAATCAGTAATTCCCCAAGCACAGTGCCGGACCCAAGCCGTACTCAAGGTAGTATGATTGAAGAAACCGTGCAGATGGTCCGAGCGCTTAGTGGTGCGGTTGAACGACTTGAATCGAGAGTGATAGCATCCCCAAAACTTGATATAGAAAACTTGGTATGTGAAATTCTCAAGGTGCGACTAAAATCAAGCGATTTTATTGCCGATTTCCTGGTTGAAATGCAACGTAAAGTTTTTGACATGCGTAAGATTGTTCAGGCATGCCGCACTGCCAAGACCGAAAAAGAACGCTTGGACAATTTGGAGCGGTTAACGTATCTGACCAACGCACTCTATTCCTTTCTCCGACGAGAACTCAGCGAACCCGACATCGAAGTAACTCCGTCCAAACAACCAATCCGACGATAGGAAATCAACGGATAACAAGATATTACCAGCAGAAGTAATACAACTGTGCAAACATCGTTCATGGACACGCCGGCGGATGATGCTCGAACTGGCGGGGCGGGTCGATTTCTGGCCGAAGTTCGATCACAAGGTTTTGCGGCGTGGTAGATTTCGCAAATTGTCTCGGAAACGGCGGGCCTAACTCCTCCCCCTTTGGGGGAGGTTGGGAGAGGGGAGCCCGAAGATGGCGGCGGGTTCGCACAACATGCACACGCCGTATTTGAGCGTCCCCTCACCCCAACCCTCTCCCAAAGGGAGAGGGGGTTTGCACAAGGACATCATGCGACACATCATTCTTTTATCGTTGCTTGTTCTGCTTCCGGCTTGCAGCCCCCTGGCCAACATGACGCCGCCGGAGGTGCAACTGGTGAACATTCGGCCGGGGTCCATCACCGTGTTCCAGACCGAGGGGGAGGTGATATTGAAAGTGTTGAACTCCAATGCCCAGCCGATCACGGTGACGGGGGCGACTTACGAAATCATCATCGGCGACGCGCACATCGGGCGGGCACTGAGCAACGAAAAACTGGAAATCCCGGCCTATTCCGCGGCGGATCAGCACTGCACGCTCTACATCAGCAATCTGATGATGCTGAACCGGATGCGCACGCTGCTGGAGCAGCCGAAGATCACATATGCGATTCGCGGGTCGATGCGGGTGACGACGGCGGAGGGGAAGACGGGTTCACTATCAACGCAGAGCGCGGGGGAGCTGAATGCGGTAAATGACGAATGACGAAATCCGAATGACGAATGAAGCTTCAAATTCCAATGTTCAAACAAAAGGCGCGGCGTATCCGGGGTTTGGGATTTTGAATTTGGAATTTCATTCGTCATTCGGATTTCGTCATTGGTCATTTTCTACTTGTGTCCCTCCGGCCCGCTGCCGGCGAGGTACTTGCGATGCAGCGCGTCGGCCAGATCGACTTCGTTGATGTTGGCCAGTGTGCAAAGCCAGGCGATGACATCGGCGAACTCCTCTTCGAGATTGGCGCGTGCGGCGGCGAGGGTGGCGGGGTCCGCGTCGGGTTTGTTGGACTCGTGGAGTGCGGTGGCCAGTTCGCCGATTTCTTCGATGAACCACATAAAGGTTCCGGGTGTGCCGCGTGCCTTGTCGGTGGGGTAGTAGCGGTCGCGGATGTGCTGTTGGAAGGCGGCGATGGTGAGGGGGTTGTGGGTATTCATGATGCGTATGAGATAGTCAATCCGGCTCGGCGTCAATTGCATTTCGGATTTCGGATTGGGGATTGCGGATTTAGAAGAACACGCGGCGTAACACGCCCCATAGGTCAATCCGCAATCCCAAATCCGCAATCCGCAATCCTTCGTTTCTGGTAACATCCCACGCATGTCGCGGTTCAGCGTTCAACGTCAAAAGGTGGCCATCGACTCGCCCATTGCGATGGGGGGATTGCTCGGTTTGTGGGCGGTGCTGACGTGGTTGAGTTTTCCGGGTGCGAATCTTTGGCCGGCGGCGCATCTGTCGCTGGTGCCGCTGGCGATGCTGGCGTTGCGATGCACGTCGGTGAAGCGGTTGTCGATTTTCACTTACGTTGCCGGTGTGATCTGGTGGATCATCGGGGTGGCGTGGCTGCGGGGCGTGACGGGCGGGGGCTATGTGGCGGTGGCGTTTTATCTGGGGTTGTATCCGCTGATATTCGTTTGGGGATTGCGATTGATCGGGCGGCGGGCGCATCTGCCGATGGTGCTGGCCGTGCCGCTGGTCATTGTCACATTGGAATATTTCCGGGGGTGGGCGATGACGGGGTTTCCGTGGTTTTTGCTGGGGCAGAGCCAGCCGGTGTCGCTGATTCAGATCGCGGACGTGACGGGGGTGTACGGCGTGTCGTTTCTGGTGGCGATGACGAGTGGGTTGATCGTCGATCTGATGCTCAACCCGATGATCGGTCGTGGCGGGCGATTGGGCGGGACGGTGAAGTGGTCGATGGGGCTGTGGTTCGCGGCGATGGTGGTGGCGCTGGTGTACGGTCGGTGGCGGGTGTCGCAGTTGGACGGCATGACGGGGGCGAAGTTGCGGATCGCGGTGGTGCAGACGAATGAGCCGCAGTCGAACAAGAACTCGCCGACGGAGGAGCAGGAGCAGTTGTATTTCAGCAAGTTGCTGAAGTTGAACGAGCAGGCGGCGGTGACGAAGCCGGGGTTGATTGTTTGGCCGGAGACGGTGGTGCCGCGTCCGATCAACAATGAGATGGTGCGTGTGGCGATGGGGTATTGCCAGCGGTTGACCGAGCCGGTGGAGGACGAGGCGATGCGGAGGTCGTTGCAATACTGGTGTGCCGTCGTGGGGTATCAGCGGCAGGTGCGGCAGGCGGCGATCGACGGGGGGGCGTATCTGATCGTGGGAGCCGGGGCGCACACGGACGAACAGGTGGGGCAACAGATGAAGCGATACAACAGCGCGTATTGTTTTTCGCCGAACGGATCGCTGATCGACCGGTATGACAAGGTGCATCGCGTGCCGTTCGGGGAGTATGTTCCGTTTGACAAGGATTCGTGGCTGCACAAACTGCTGTTGAAGCTGACGCCTTACGATGGTTTTGATTATTCGCTGACGCCCGGAAGCCGGTACGCGGTGTTTGATCTGACGGTGCAGCGAGATGGCAAGGCGGAACGGTGGCGAGCGGCGGCGCCGATTTGCTTTGAGGATGTGTTTCCGCGTGAGTGCCGGCGGATGGTGTACGACGCATCGGGCAAACGGGCGGACGTGCTGGTGAACCTGACGAACGACGGGTGGTATCCGGATTCGGCGCAGGCGTCTCAGCACGAACAACTGGCGCGGTTTCGGTGCGTTGAAAATCGCGTGCCGATGGCGCGGGCGGTGAACCGCGGGGTGAGCGGGGTGTTCGACTCGGCGGGGCGTCGCATCGGGATGGTGATGATCGCGGGTCAGCGGCAATCCATCAGCGGCGTGGCGACGGCGGAGGTGATGCGGGACGACCGGGTGACGCTGTTCGGGCGGTTCGGCAACGTGTTCGCGGTGATGTGCGGAATTGTGACGGTGTTGCTGACGGCGATGAGCGTGCTGATGCCGAAAATTCCGGGGCGCGGGGGCTGACCCCGGACTGCCCGCCGCTGTGAGATTGTTTCAATACCGTGGCATGACCTCAAAATAATTTTCACCACAGCGGCACAGAGGCACAGAGAAATGCGAAACAAAAAAGGTTCCTGCTCTGTGCCGCTGTGGTTCATTCTGAAATGGTTTCCAAATGAAGAACAAAGTCATAGTGATGAAACGGTATTCGGCGATGATTGTCGCGATGTCAATGATGTTCGGGGGCGGCATTGGGTGCGTTTCGGCGGCGGATCAGACGGGGCGTGCGCCGGCGGCGGTGCGGGAGCTGGACCGGGCGTTGATGCGCGGCGCGGCGCGTGACGCGGCGATCCGCATATTGATCGAAGCATCACAGGGCGATGACGCGGCGTTGCGATGCAACGCGATCGAGGCGATGCAGCCGCTGCCCGACCGCGCCTTGCCGCTGACGCAGCGCGGGCTGGGCGATGCGAACGCGGCGGTGCGATTCGCGGCGGTGGTGACGGCGGGCATGTTGAAGTTCAACACACTATCGCAGGCGATTGGTCCGCTGATGACCGATGCGAATCCGTCGGTTCGTGCGGCGGCGAGATACGCGATGCACACGATGGGCGAGCGGGTGGATTTGACGCCGCTGGGGGATATGCTGGTGTCGCAGGACGCGGGGCTGCGCGCGAACGTGGCGATGTTGCTGGGGTTGATCGGTGACAAGAGCGCGATACCGATGTTGAAGCAGACGGCGGGCGTGCCGATGCCGCGGGTGGACGCGGCGCGTGCGGCGGTGGTGCGATGCCAGGTGGCGGAGGCGGTGGTGCGGCTGGGCGACAATTCGGATTTGGATACGCTGCGTGCCGGTGCGTACAACAGTTTCGGGGAGGTGCGAGTGCTGTCGATCAACGCGATGGGGGAAGTGAAGGATGAGCGGATGTCGCCGGCGTTGCGGCAGATGTTGAGTACGCCGGAGGAACCCCCGGAAGTAAAGCTGGCCGCCGCAACCGCTCTTGCAAGAATGGGCGATCAGAGCGGCCTGAGCGTCGCGCTACAGTTCAGCGCCGACCCCAATGCGGTGATACGGGCGCAGGCGGCATGGGGCCTGGGTTGGTTCAAAGACCCGCGAAGTTTCGACCGCTTGATAAAATTACTCGGCGATTCCAACCCCGCCGTGCGCGTGGCGACCGCCGCGTCGATCGTCCGCCAGACCGCCCAAACCCCATAAAAACCCGGCGTTCGGTCGTTAACGACTCCCGCCCCACGACTCACGACTATTGGACGGGTGTTGGACGGGTTGACAACACACGCAGGTCCGGTTTAGATATCCATGTTCGCAACCTCGCGTAGCTCGGCTCCCGCAAGGGCTTACGCAGAGTCACCTGGCTCGAGAGAAGCACACCCCTATCGCCGTTTTGGCAAGCTGGAGGCGACCGTGAGCGTTCTAACCAAAGTTTTTGTGGTACTGGCGACGATTCTTGCTGTGTTGTTGGTTCCGTTGATGATCGCCTACGTCAACAACACGGATCATTTCAAGACGGACTACGAAACCGAGAAGGCGATGAAAGGAGTCGCAGAGACTCGCGCCCAGATCGTCGAGGCGTCGCTGGCGCGGGCGCAGGAAGCCCAGGCGACCGCGCTGGCCAAGGTCAACGCCGAGAAGGCCGGTCTGGACGCACAGATTCAGAACATCACCGGCAAGTTCACCGCTGAGCAGGTCGCCAAGATCAACGCTCAGAACGAACTGGCGACCAAGAACGCGCAGATTTCGCAACTGACCGCCGGCCAGGAACAGGCCGGGAAGATCATCGCCGACCAGGCCAAGCAACTCGATGAGCTTCAGAACAAGTTCATGACCACCGAGAAGCGTTTCGTCGAAGTCAGCAACGTGTTGGAAGAAAAGACCACCACGCTGGCGACGCTGACCGAGCAGGTGCGTCTGATCCAGGAACAGCTTAAGGACGCGCAGGACGAACTGGCCCAGCGTCAGACGCAACAGATCGCCGCCCCCGGAACTGGAACCCCCGGCACCGGCTCGGCCGTGCAAGCCGCCCCGCTGCCGCCGGTCACCATCCGCGGTCAGATCACCGCCGTCGAAGCCGTCGGCGATCAGACCTTCGTCGCCATCAACGTCGGCCGGCAGGACAACGTCGCCGAGGGCATGCACTTCATCATCCACCACGGCGACCAATACCTCGGCTCGGTCACGATCACCAAGGTCGATCTGAACTCCGCCGCCGGTCGCGTCACCCTCAAACGCGGTGACATCGCCAAGAACCTCGACGTCATGGCCACCGCGTTCTGACCCCCGGAAGTTGTGTTCCCATGACAGCAAACCGCGGCCATGTCCGCTCTTTCCGGGGGCGGCTTGGCCGGGATAAAACGACGGAGACCCGCAATGCCCCCCGCCAATAAAGCCAAGTCCAACCCCAATGTTTACACCGCCCTGGCCATCATCGCCACCATCGCCCTCGCCGTCGGCGTCGGCTATGTCTGGCACATCAACACCACCCTCACCGGCCAGGGCAACCCGATGGCCCTCGTCGGAAAATGACGAAAAGCCGACAGGAACCAGCCAACAGCCAACAGAAGAGCGGACATCCTTCCTCCTGTCGGCTGTTGGCTCGTGGCTATTCCCCATTGCCATCACCCGCTTTTTCTCATATTCTTTACCGTTCACAGCCGATAATTCACGAATGTCTGCCGCTTCATCGGCTTACCCGCGGTTCACCGGCGGAAAGGACTCGCCCACTTGATCCTCGACTCCATTCTAAGCTGGGTCAGCGTCGATATGGGCATCGACCTGGGCACCTGTAACACACTCGTCTGCGTCCGAGGCGAACGAGGCATCGTCCTCAACGAACCCTCCGTCGTCGCCGTCAAAAAAGGAACCAACAAAGTCCTCCAGAACGGCAACGCCGTCGGTTGGGTCGCCAAGGAAATGCTCGGCAAAACACCCGGCTCCATCACCGCCATCCGCCCCCTCAAAGACGGCGTCATCTCCGACTTCGAAATCACCGAAGCCATGCTCGGCTACTTCATCCGCAAGGTGCAGGGCCGAAACCGTTTCATCGGTCCCCGCGTCGTCATCGCCGTGCCCTCCGGCATCACCGCCGTCGAAAAACGCGCCGTGCTCGATTCCGCCGAGCGTGCCGGCGCACGCCGCGTTTATCTCGTCGAAGAACCCATGGCCGCCGCCATCGGCGCCGGACTCCCCGTCGTCGAGGCCACCGCTTCCATGATCGTCGATATCGGCGGCGGCACCACCGAGGTCGCCATCATGTCCCTGGCAGATATCGCTGAATGCACTTCCGTCCGCGTCGCCGGCGACGACATGGACGAGGCGATCATCAACCATATGAAAAAAACCTACAACCTCATGATCGGCGAGCAGACCGCCGAACGCATCAAAATCGAAATCGGCTCCGCCGCCCCCACCGGCGAGGAAACCACCATGGAAGTCCGAGGCCGCGATATGATCTCCGGCCTGCCGCGCAAAACCGTCGTCACCTCCGAAGAAATCCGTGAAGCCCTCCAAGAACCCCTCAGCGCCATCGTCAACACCGTCACACGAACCCTCGAACGCGCCGAACCCGAACTCGCCGCCGACCTCGTGGACAACGGCATCACCCTCGCCGGAGGCGGCGCGCTGCTCCGGGGCATCGACATCATCCTTTCCAACGCCACCGGACTGGACGTCCGCATCGCCGACGACCCGCTCACCTGCGTCGCTCGCGGAACCGCCATCTACCTCGAAAACCTCGAAGACTGGAAATCCACCATGGAAAGCGACATGGACGCGATGTAACGATTGCGGATTTGGGATTGCGGATTGCGGATTTCCTGTCGCCGCTTGCGGCTTAGCAATCGCCCCAATCCCAAATCCGAAATCCGAAATCCCAATCATGCCCCTCCGCCCTTCCATCCGACGATTCATCGCCCCGGCGTTCTGGTTCGCCGTGGTACTCTGTGCCTTCCTCCCAGCCCGCCTCAGCTCGTTCGCCACACCCCTGCACAACTTCGTCGCCGCCGCCGTCAATCCCCCCGCACGACTCCTCTCACTGCTCGGCTCCAACTTCCGCGGGCGGAACGAACAACCCGTCCTCAACCGCGATCTCCAACGACTCAGCGGCGAACTGCTCTCCCTCCGCAATCTGCTCATCCGCTACCAGGACGAAAATGAACGTCTCCGCACCGACAATGCCGCGTTGCAGGAACTGGCCCGCACGCTCGGCGGCCGCGCCTACACCTTCCGCCTCGCACAGGTCATGTCCCGCTCCGTCAGCCCCTCCCATCGTGCCGTCACCATCAACCTCGGCTCACGCGGCGGGGTCGCCGAAAACCTCGCCGCCGTGTCAGGCCCCAATCTCGTCGGCCGCGTCACCGTCGCCGGCCCGGTCACCAGCGACATCCGCCTCATCACCTCCGCCGGCCAAAAACTCGAAGCCGTCCTCATGCCCGCCGTCTGGCCCAACGGTCGCCCCCCTGAAAATCGCAGACAATTCCACGTCCTTTTTGAAGCCGACGGCACCGAATATCTCACCGCCAACAATGTCCCGCGAGACATCCCCGTCCAGGTCGGCGACATCGCCCACCTGACCGACAACACCTGGCCCGACGAGGCGCAGGGCATGGTGCTCGGCCGCGTCACCGAAGTCACCCCCGTCCGCGATCCGGTCCTCTACAAAAAAATCATCCTCCGCCCCCTGCGGGCGCTGTCCTACCTCGATCAACTAACCGTCATCGTCCCGCGGGAAATCTCGAACTGATCTGTTGGCTTATGGCTGTTGGCTAATTCATGAACTGGCTCGTCTTCTCCATCCTCGCCTACCTCTTCACCGCGCTCCAGCTCGGACTGTCGCCCACGCTCGCCATCCATAGCCGCTTCGGTCCCATCACCCCCCACTTTGAACTCGCCCTCCTCGTCCTGCCCGGTCTGTTCGCCCCCTCACGACAAACCGTGTTGAGTTGGGCCGTCATGGGCCTCATCCTCGATCTGGCCATCCAACCCTATGTGGGAGACGCGACGATCATCGGGCCCCACGCCCTCGGCTACGCCGCCGGCGGTTACGTCGTCCTCCAACTTCGCACGATGGTCGTCCGCACGCATCCGCTAAGCTGGTGTTTCGCCGCCGTCGCCGGCGGCATCGCCGCGATGCTCGTCGTGACGGGCATCCTCACCTTCCGGGGATGGTACGACCCAGCCATGCACATCCGCCCCGCCGCCGAACTCGCCGCACGAATGCTCGATGTGCTCTATTCCGCCCCCTTCGCCCTCCTCTTCGCCTGGCCCCTGATGAAACTCTCCCCCGCTCTGGGCCTGCAACTGAGCAAAAACGCGACCCGCCGGGGAATGTGAAATGCCCCCCCTCGCCCCGCCCGGTTCACCGGGCGGGGAGTCGTAAACACACCGACACCCCCCGTCTCCGGAATCCACCGCACATCCGAAAACTTACCACTCCAAATCCCCAGCCTCGGCGAGCATCTCCACATCGCCCAGCCAGTCGAATCCGTCGTCGCCCAGACGATCGCGCAAGTGAGCCATGATGCGCGGAACATTGTCCCTCGGCCCCGCAACAAAAAACGGCTTGCCGTTCGATCCGCCCACCGCCACCTGCTCGCCGCACGCCGCCGGGTCCACATCCCCTAAAATCGCCAACGCCTCCCACGCATCGGCTTGCGGATCGAAACCCAACTCCGTGGCATAGTCGATCCCCGCGCCCAGCACCTTCGCCGCCAGCGCCGGCTCGCATGACATCATCGGATCGTGTTCGTCGATCATCGCCACCATATCTTCATATTCGTCCAATGTTCCGGCACGCAGAAAGCCGTTCTTCAAACCCAGACACGCCCGGTCCAACAAAAACACGGCGAAAACCAGCCGGCCGTCCGGCAGCCGACGCGCCGCCATGATCTGCGTCAACCGCATGGGGTCCGTCCAACCGGCCGAAATGTGGCAACCCGCCCACGGACTGTTCGACGCCCGCCGCGCCATCGCCGCCGGCGTGTTCCGCTGAACTTCCTGCCGTCGCTTTTCCCGGACCCGTTCGGCTCGCTTGTGCTTGCGGTCTTTGCGATTCGCCATGACGTCCTCCGTGACTGTGGCGTTGAAAAAGATTGAATGACACATTCAATTATATCGCATCACTCCCGCGGGGTGAAGCGAAATCCCGATCGCTGCATGATCCGTGATCGGGTGCATGACAGTTTTCGCGGGGGGATAGCCGACAAGATGTAGTGGTGGGTCGCCCCGGACGGCGATCCGACGGCAGCCAACGAGCAAGGAGGTTCCATCATGGCGGCACGGACGACA